>NZ_JBYNAH010000256.1:0-7050 GCF_059781815.1 Salipiger sp.
GCGCAGCAGCACAGGCTTCTGGAACACCAACGCCTGCCGCGCCGTGGCCTCGGTCGCCGGCAGGCCGTTCCAGCTCACGCTTCCCGCGCTGGGGGCCAGAAGCCCGTGCAGCAGCTTCAGCAGGATGCTCTTGCCCGCCCCGTTCGGCCCCATGATGACGGTGCAGCCGTGGCGCGGCAGGGTCAGATCGACCCCGTCGAGCAGCGCGCCCTGCGCGATGTCGAGACGCAGCCCCGAGACCCTCAGCGGCAGCAGCGGCAGGCTCGGCGCAAAGGCCGCGCTGCGGCGGGGGATGCGGACGGCGTCGGTCATCCGCAGGTCGGAGAGGTCAGACATGGGCGGCCCCGTAGCTTGCTTGTTTGGCGGCGCTCATGCGCAGCATCTGCACGCCGGCATTCACGCCGAGCGCGATCACCAGCAGGATGATCCCCAGCGCCAGCGCCAGCGGCAGGTCGCCCTTCGAGGTCTCGAGCGCGATGGCGGTGGTCATGACGCGGGTCAGGTGGTCGATATTGCCGCCCACGATGATCACCGCGCCAACCTCGGCGGCGGCGCGTCCGAAGCCCGCCAACCCCACGGTCATCAGCGCATAGCGCCCGTCCCAGAGCAGGGTGGTGATGCTTTGCCAGCGGGTCAGGCAGAGCGAGCGGAACTGCTCGGCATATTCGCCGTGCAGATCCTCGAGCACCTGCCGCGACAGCGCCGCGACGATCGGCACGATCAGGATGGTCTGCGCGATGATCATCGCGCCGGGCGTATAGAGCAGCCCGAGAAACCCGAGCGGCCCCGAGCGCGAGAGGTAGAGATAGACGAGCAGACCCACCACCACCGGCGGCAGCCCCATCAGCGCATTGATCAGGACCAGCACCGCGCCACGGCCCCGAAACCGGCTCACGGCGATCAGCGCCCCCACCGGCAGACCGCTGGCGCAGGCGATCAGGGTCGCGCTCAGGCTCACCTGAAGCGACAGGCCGACGATCTCGAAGAGATCGGCGTCGCCGGACAGTACCAGCGACAGCGCCAGGCGGAAGGCCTCCCCGATATCTTGCAAAATCTACCTCCCTTCGGAAATTTTGCAGTAAGCCGACCTTAGCCTCGATCCCACACGATGCAAGCCGCTTGTTTGCGCGCAAACACTCCCTGAGCTGTGCAGGTCACGCTCCGAGGCCTGCCCCAAAGGCCCCTGCGCTTCGCGGGCCACCGCATGAAGCCCTCGTAGCGGCCATGCCGGAAACGCAAAACGCGCCCCGGAATGCCGGAGCGCGCTGCATAATTTCCCGCGCGCCGTCGTGGCGCGCTTCGCCCTCAGGCGCGGTAGTCGCTGCCCAGCCCGTCGATGGAGCGCAGATGCGCCTCCCATTCGAGCTGCAGATCGCCGTCTTCCTCGTTCATCTGCACGTACTGGCCATGCACACGGGAAGCGATCTCGTCATCGACCAGGCGCAGCTTTTGCCCCGACGACGTGGCGGCGACCTGAATCTCGCAGGCGCGCTCGAGGTAGAACATGTTGTTGAACATCTCCGCCGCGCTGCCCCCCGTGGCGATGAGCCCGTGGTTGCGCAACACCAGAACCGGATGATCGCCGAAATCGGCCACGATGCGCTCGCGCTCCTCGAGATCGAGCGCGATGCCTTCGAAGTCGTGATAGGCGATGCGGTTGTGGAACTGCAGCGAGATCTGGTTGAGCGGCAGCAGGCCGTCTTCCATGCACGATACGGCAACGCCCGCGCGGGTGTGGGTGTGCATGATCCAGGCCGCGTCATGGCGGTGCATGTGCACCGCCGAATGGATGGTGAAGCCCGCCGGGTTCACCCGGTGCGGGCTGCCGTCGACCTTGTTGCCGTCGACATCGATCTTCACCAGCGAGGAGGCGGTGATCTCTTCCCAGCGCCAGCCATAGGGGTTGATCAGGAAATGCCCGTCCTCCCCCGGCACCCGGGCGGTGATGTGGGTGTAGATCAGGTCGGTGAACTTGTGCAGCGCCGCGAGGCGGTAGCAGGCGGCAAGCTCTTCGCGGGTGCGGCGCTCGGCGTCGGACATGGCGGGCATGGTGGTCTGGCTCTGAAAGGTCATCGGGGTCTCCTGTGAGGGCGCCGCGCCGGGGCGCGTGCCTCACCCCTAGCGCAAAGCGCGCCGCGGGTGCCACAGAAACCGCCCGCCCCGCGCGCACACTGGCCGCGCAATGCTGCAACGCCGGGATCGCGCCCGGCGATCCGGGCTGGCCTTCGGGCGCCATTACGCTAAGTCGCCGCCCAACGTGCCCGCAGTGTGACAGGCAAGCGGGCCATGTCCGAAACACAAGAACGCAAGATACGTGGTGACATGACCTTTCACAGACGCTGGATCGCAACGATGTTGATCCTCGCGGCGCTTGTTTTCAGCGCCATCGCACCGACCCCGACGCTGGCCCAGGAAGCCGCGTCGACAGAAACCACCCCCAGCAATCTCGAGCTCCTGCTCGACGTGATCGAGAACGACGACAGCCGCGCCGCGCTCATCGAGGAGCTGCGTGCCGCGCAGACCGAGGCCGAGGCCCCGGTCGACGACCAGATCGTCGAGACGCTCGCCACCGGCACCGAGACCCCGTCCGAAGACCTCTCCTTCAGCCGCCGCATCGCGCTGATCACGCAGGAGGCAGCGCATGACATCGCCGCGGGGCTCGAAAGCGCCTGGACCCAGATCACCCGCGCCCCGCGGGTCTTCGAGGGCTTTAGCGGCGGCGAGGCGGGCGTGCTGCTGGACGCCGCCAAGCAGCTGGCGCTGATCATCGTCGTCACCGTGGCGGTGTTCCTCGTGCTGCGGCGCATCGGAAAATCGCTGTACGCCCGGATGGACGCCAAGGCCGAAGCCAGCGGCGCGCTGCGCACCACGTTGCTGTTCATCGCCTCGGCGCTGATCGACGCGCTGATCGTGATCGTCGCCTGGGCGGCGGGATATCTCATCGCCACGCTCTTTCTCGGCAATTTCGGCGAGATCGGCATCCGCCAGACGCTCTATCTCAACGCGTTCCTGCTGGTCGAGCTGGCCAAGGTCGGCGTGCGGCTGATCCTGTCGCCGGCGTCGAGCAGCCTGCGCCCGCTGCCGGTCTCGGACACGGCGGCAAAGTATCTCGGGCGCCGCCTGAACTTCATGGTCGGCCTTGCCGGCTATGGTCAGCTGCTGATCGTGCCGATCATCAACACCAACATCTCCTTCGCCGCCGGGCGCGCGGTCTCGGCGCTGGTGGCGCTGATCGTCGTCGGCCTGGCAATCTGGATGGTTCTGCGCAAGCGCCGCCCGGTGGCCGGGTGGCTGGAGCGCGGTGGCCGCAGCAACACCGACATCGTCCGCGAGAAGCGGCTCGAGCAAGACGGAGAGCCGGTCGAGTCCGGCGCCCCCGAGGAATTCCCGATGGGCTCCCCCGAACCGGAGAGCAAGAAACGCAGCGGCTTGCAGGTGCTGGCGCGCAACTGGCACATTCCGGCGCTGCTCTACCTGCTCACCATGCTCGTTCTGGTGCTGGTCCAGCCCGGCGACGTGGCGTTCCTGTCGCTGGTCAATTCCGGCCAGGTGCTGCTGGTGGCGATCCTCGGCGTCGCAGTCTCGGGCGTGATGACCCGGACGATGGTCAACGGCGTGCAGCTGCCCGACAGCGTCAACGCGCGCCTGCCCGCGCTCCAGCGGCGGCTCAACACCTTCGTGCCAAAGGCGCTCTTCGTGCTGCGGCTGGTGATCTTTGCGCTGGTGGCGATCTTCGCCCTCAACGCCATCAGCCTGATCGACCTGCGCGGCTGGATGGCGAGCCAGATCGGCATCGAGCTGACCGGCACGGTGTTCTCGGTGGTCGCGGTTCTGGTGGTGTCCTTCGCGGTCTGGGTGGCGCTGACCTCCTGGGTCGACTACCGCCTCAACCCCGAGTTCGGCACCGTCGCCACCTCGCGCGAAAAGACCCTGCTGACCCTGCTGCGTAACGCCGCGACCATCGCGCTGCTGGTGATCACGCTGATGTTCGTGCTCTCCGAGATCGGCCTCGACATCGCGCCGCTTCTGGCCTCCGCTGGGGTGCTTGGCCTGGCCATCGGCTTCGGCGCGCAAAAGCTGGTGCAGGACATCATCACCGGCATCTTCATCCAGTTCGAGAACGCGATGAACGTGGGCGACGTGGTCACCGCCGGCAGCACCACTGGCGTGGTCGAGAAGTTGACCATCCGCTCGGTGAGCCTGCGCGACGTCAGCGGCGCCTATCACCTGATCCCGTTCTCCTCGGTCGACATGGTCACCAACTTCATGCGCGAGTTCGGCTATTTCGTCTGCGACATGGGCGTCGCCTATCGCGAGAACATCGACGAGGTGAAGCAGGCCATGCTGGATGCCTTCGAGCAGCTGCGCCAAGATCCAGATCAGGCGGCCAACATCATGGGCGATCTGGAGTGGTTCGGCATCAACGCCTTTGGCGACAGCGCCGTGGTGGTGCGGGCACGGATCAAATGCGTGCCGGGCACCCAGTGGGGCGTGGGCCGGGCCTATAACGGCGTGCTGAAAGAGGTGTTCGACGCCCGCAACATCGAGATCCCCTTCCCGCACCAGACGATCTATCTGGGCGAGTCCAAATCGGGCGAGACCCAGCCCTTCCGGGTCGCGATGGAGGGCAAGCCCGAGGGCGACGGCACCGCCTGACGCCCACGCCGAACGACACGACAGGCCGCGCAGCACCGCTGCGCGGCCTGTTCTGTTTGCGGATCGTTCGAGAGCGGTGCCGGGCCGACAGGGGCGGCGGGCGCTATCCCCGCCAGCGGCGCACCCGGCGCTCCCAGGGTTGCAGCACCAGCCATTCCACCGCCAGCATCACCGCGATGAAGGAGAAGGCGTAGACCAGCACCATCGCCACGTCGAAGAGCTGGAAATACAGGTGGATCTGAAAGCCGATCCCGTTGGAGCGGCCAAGGAACTCGACCACCAGAACGATTTTCCAGATCACCGCCACGCCCGAGCGCGCGGCCGCGGTGACGAAGGGCGCGAGCTGCGGCAGCACCACGTGGCGCATCCGCGTGCCCCAGGGCATCCGGTAGACCCCGGCCATGTCGTCGAGCCTCGGGTCGAGCGCCCGCGCGCCCTCGCGGATCACCGTTGCAACGTTGGGGATTTTGTTGAGCGTCACCGCGGCGATGGCGGCGGTCTCGGTGAGGCCGATCCAGAGATAGCACAGCACGATCAGCACCAGCGCCGGCAGGTTGAGGAAGATCACCAGCCACGGATCGAGCCAGCGGTCCACCGCCGGCATCCGCCCCATCACCAGCCCCAGAGCGGTGCCAAGGCTCATCGCCAGCACGAAGGCCCAGGCCACCCGGCCCAGCGTGCGCCCCAGATGATAGAGCAGCTCGCCCGAGCGCAGTGCCTCCAGGAAAGGCGCGACCAGATCCCACGGCTGCGGCAGCACCTGCGGGTCGGCGGTCAGCGTCGCGGCGAGGATCCACAGCAGCACCAGCCCGCATAGCGAGATCGCGGTGACCGCGATGCCTCCCGGCGCCCGGCGCGCGGCCGGCTCCGTGCGCTGCCAGCGCTCGGCCGTGTCTTGTCCCTGCACGGGTCTCCTCCCCCTGCCTCAGACGGGAAGGGTGGCCGCTTGTCCCGGCGGCGTCAATTGCTCCGAAGGGAGGAGGCGCGGTTTCGTCGCGCAAGCCGCACCAGCGCGGGTCCGCGGGGTGGCTTTCCCATTTCGAAACTCTCGATTTGTCCCCGCCAGATCCGACGAACCTCAACGCGCGGCGCCCCATGCACTTCTGGCGCAGATAGGCGTCGCGGAGACTAGACGCGCAATGTCGGCTTCGAGCCCAACTTGCACCTCGCTGCCGTATTGACCAAGGTCAGCATCGAGGAGGGTGAAAGGCCATGAAAATTATGTGTTTGAACGGCTGGGGCGGCAAGCTTCATGACGTGATGCTGCCCTATCTGGCCTCGACCGCGCCCGATATCCTCTGCCTTCAGGAGGTCATCCACAGCCCGTCGTCCGGAAAGGACTGGCTGACCTATCGCGACGGCGATCACGTCCTGCCCCAACGCGCGAACCTGTTTCGCGACGTCGCATCGGCGCTGCCGGACCACGTGGCCATCTTCTGTCCTGCGGCGCAAGGCGTCCTCTGGGACGGTGACGTGTCGATCCCGTCACAGTGGGGCTTGGCGACTTTCGTTCATCGCTCTTTCCCGATCATCGGACAGGTTCAGGGCTTCGTTCACAAGGACTACTCTGCCAAAGGCTTCGGCGAGCACCCGCGCTCTCGAAGCGCCCATGGGGTGCGCGTGTGGGACTACGACGCGGACCGCGCCTTGAGCGTCACGCACATGCACGGGCTGCGAGACTTGGCTGGGAAGATGGACACGCCGGAGCGTCTCGAACAAGCACATCGGCTGCGTGATCTCTCGAGCCAACTGGCGGAGCCCGATGATTTGAGGGTGATCTGCGGCGACTTCAACGTCGAGCCGGACAGCGAGACGCTCTCGATCCTTGCCGATGCCGGGATGACCGAACTCGTGACGACCCACGGGTTCGAGGGCACCCGCAACTCGCACTACAGGAAGCCGGGCCGCTTCGCCGATTACATGCTGATCAATACCCCAGATGCCGTGACGGGGTTTGACGTCATCTACGACCCCGAAGTCTCGGACCACTGTCCGATCATCCTCGACGTGTAGCGCGTGTAAAACGGCCTGTCTCTCAAAGATCTGGAACGTCAGGAAAGTCCGCCTGGCCGACTTTCAGGGCAAAGTCTTTCAGGGCAAAAAGCTTCGGTGCTGATACTTTCGCTTTCCCTGGTGGATAAGCGGAAAAAAGATCAAAGGAAATGCCACGCGGCCGGCCCTCCCGACAGGGCCGCGTGACGGGATCAGACCTCTTTTTCGTTCGGGTTGACCATCTGGCATTTCCAGCCGGTCACCTGAAAGCGCGGATGCGTCTCGGTCCATTTTGCCAGCTCGGGCTGCGCACCCATCATGCAGGTCATCGGCGTGATGTCGGTGAACAGCAGGCTGCGCTCCTGGCACTGATCTGGCGCTGTGGACAGACAGGCCACAAAG
>NZ_JBYNAH010000257.1:0-7010 GCF_059781815.1 Salipiger sp.
GGTGTGGGGTGCGGGGGGGCGGGGCGGGGACGGGTCTGGGCGCCGGGGGGCGTGGCGAGCGCGCGCCGGGGTGGGGCGGGACCGGGCGACCCGGTCCCGAGGCGGGTCAGGCCGCCGCTTCGTTCTGGGCGTCGATCATGACCGAGGCGAGGACGCCGTAGGTTTCGACCCAGGCTTCCTTGGTTTCCGGCGTGAAATCGTCGCCAAGGCCCTTGCCGAGGGTGAAGATCAGCGCTTCGCCGACATAGTCGTAATGCTCGGGCGTCACGTCGTAGCCGTTGTGACGGCGGCCCAGATCCTGCACGGCCGGCAGGATTTCGTCGAGCTTGGTGAGGCCGTTCACCGCGATCGCGATCATCTGCATGAGCTTTTTCTTCTGCTCGCTCATGTCGTCGGGAAACAGCGGCCGCACCTGCGGCGCGATCTCGAAGAGCTTGTCGTAGAAGATGTCGGCGGCGGGTCCGGCGATCGGGGCCACCTTCTTGAAGCTGCCCTGGACCAGGGCGATCTTTTCGGGGGTCATGTCTCTCTCATTCCTTTTCTTGTTCTGTGTAGGCCAGCGCCTGATCCGCGCCGCCGCTGGCCCAGACCATGAAGGCCACGGCCGCGGCGACCTGGGCGTCGCTGAGCGTTGGATTGCCGCCACGGGCCGGCATCTCGGCGTAGGTCTTGCCGATGAAGCCCTGCGTGGCGTGTTCGATCAGCACCGGAAGCCCCTGCGCGATGCGGGGCTGCCAGGGCCGTGTGGCGGTGATCTTGGGGGCGCCGGTGGCCTTGTTGCCGCCGTGGCAGGCCATGCAGGTGCCCTCCCAGACAGCCCGGCCGTCGCGCAACGACGGACGGTCGGGCACCGGCAGACGGTCCGCGGTGACGAACCCGTCCAGCCCGCGGGCCGACAGGACATCGGCGAGGGAGACCTCTGCCGCTGCCGGCCCGGCCGCGATCAGCGCCAGAGCGCCTATCGTCCCCCGCAGCACCGGATCAGTCCGTCGGGATCCGGATCACCACGCCGCCCATCACGTCGCCGCCCTCGAAGTCGGTCTTGGGCGAGTCCTTGTGGCCGTTGTGGCAGGAGGAGCAGGCCTCGGCCACGGCGACATCGGCGTAGAACGCGGTGAAGTAGGTCTGGCCGCCCAGCTCTTCCTCGCCGTAGAAGTTCTCGCCCGGGTTATCGACAAGGTACTGGAGGCCCTCTTTCTCGAGATCGGTGGCGGGGGCGTTCTGCTTGTTGATCGGCCAGAGCGACAGCAGCGAGTAGGAGAACGCATCGGTCTCCTCGGCGACCATCTCGGCGCCGAAGCGGAACATCTGCGCCGGCAGGACCAGCGCCTTCTCGTCCTCGAAATGCTCCGATGCGGTGATGACCTTTTCCTTCACCGCGAGGCGGTTGACGATCATCCTTGTATAGACCGTGCGGTCCGAGGACATCACCAGGTGAAGCAGGTCAGACACCTCCTGATAATCCATCTCGGCCTGGGCTGCGGTGCCGCCGCCAAGGGTCATGGCGCCGCACAGAACTGCGGCTTTGATCTTCGTTCCGTAGCTTGTCATAACTGTCTCTCCTGTTGCGTTATGAGTGGCAGGGGGACGCGTGGACCGTCCGATCACTGGTTGGCGCCTTGCTCGGGCGGTTCCACGCGGCTTGTCGCCCAATCGATGCTTTCGACGTGGCGGGATGGCTGGCCCTTGAAGTTGTTCGCGATCAGCGCCGGGTCGGCCAGCGCGTCGATGGCGAAGCCGAGCCCGTGGCAGTCGAGGCACACGGCGCGGATCATCTTCTCGTTCGGGCGAAGGGTGTCGTTCTGGTTGTGATTGGTGACGGCAAAGCCTTTGCTCTCGGCCTGCGGCATGTGACAGGTGGCGCAGGTGACCCCAGAGCCCGGCGCGCCGGAGCCGTCCAGCTCTGCCGTCCAGAGCCCGGCATGGGGGCTGGCCTCGTAGGACTGGCTGTGCTCGTCGGCGTGGCAGCTCAGGCAGGCGGTGACGGCGGTCTGCTGCGGCTCTTCGCGATGCGGCGCGTGGCAGGAGATGCAGGTCATGCCCTGACCATGCGCCTCGGTGGCCAGATCGGCCTGGGCCTCGTCGGTGGTCATCAGCGCCGGCGGCGCGGGATCGTCGAGATAGGCGTTGAGGGCCGAGACCAGCCCCTCGGGCGGGTTCTTCCATCCCAGCGCCTTGAGCTGCTTGGCGGCATCGCGCGGCTTGGAGATCTTGGAATGGCCGCGCATGCCGTGCCGGCCGAGCGAGAAGCTCTTGGCGGCGGGCTTGTGGCAATCCGCGCAGATGCCCTGGTCGGGGTGATCGGTCCACGCCTGAGCGTCCTCGGGAATGTGGCAGCTGTTGCAGGTCACCTCGGCGGCGGCGTGGGCCGAGGCGGCCCAGTCGTGGGCGATCTCGTCCGCGTCTGCGCCTGCGTCGGTTGTTGCGTCGGCGGGGGCGTCGAGCGCGGCGAGATAGGTCTCGACCTCGGCGGCGGTGGTGGCGCGCGGGCGGGCCGGAAGCGCCGCCGCGGCGATCACCGGGAGGTCTGCCAGCCATGGCTCACCGGCGTGCTTGACGAGGAAATCCTCGTAGAGCGCGCGGTTGTCGTGGTAGTTGTGGCAGCCCGACGAGGCGCAGGTGTCGAAGGTCAGGTCGGCATGACTCTCGCGGTCCTTGCGGATGTCCTGCTCGCCCTCGGAGTGGCAGGCGACGCAATAGTCGCCCTGAAGTGTGAGCATCATCGGCAGGGTGACCTCGGGCTGGTGCTCGACATGGCACGAAGTGCAGAACCGGCCGTCGATCTTTTCCCAGTAGGAGGCCATCCGGGGATTGGTGAATTTCTTCTTCGGATGGCTGTCATCCGCGGCCTTCAGCTCGTCCTTGTGGCAGGTCACGCAGGTCTTGTTGAGATCCTTGCGCACCGCTGCCTGGGATTCGAACGGGTCCGAGGTGTGGCAGGTCTCGCAGGCGATCTCGAGCTGGTGGTGCGCTCCGGCGGTCTGTCCCGGCAGCAGGACGGTGCGGTCTCCGCCGATGTATAGCGTGGCAAGCGCGGCGCTCGCGCCGAGCAGCGTGAGCACGCCCCAGAGCAGCCAGAGAAGTACGGTGCGCGACATCAACCCCTCCGTTCAGAACGCGTAGCTTGTGAGAACATGGGCGAGGATCAGCACCGGCAGCGGCCAGATCACCGCGATATGCAGCCAGGTCGGCCAGCGGCGGGCGGATTTGCGGGCGCTGCCGATGCGGCGGGCGCGCAGCGCGTGGTCGCCGCCGGTGGCGAGGCCGGCGGCCGCGCCGAGCAGCAGGGTCGCGGCAAAGCTGACGAACAGCAGCAGGTTGAGATTGGCGCCGGGCCGCAGCCCGGTATGCGCCACCAGCCCCAGAGCGGCCAGCCCGCCAATGGCCAGATGCACCAGCCGCCAGCCGTCATAGGCGCCGAGCCGGTCCATGATCCGCAGACGCTTGCGCAGGCCGATGATCATCGCCGCCAGCGTGACCCCGAGCAGCAGGAAGCCGGTCCATTGCTTGACGATATTGTCGCGCCACAGCCATTCCCGCAGGCTCTCGGCGTCGAAGCTCTGCGGAAACGGAATGCGCGGCGCGAATGCCACGATCACCGCGGACAGCGCCGCGAGGGCGGAGAGTGCGAGGATCGGGCGGTGCCAGCGCACCGGTTTCGGAGGCGCTCCGGCGCTGACCATCTCTTCCAGAAGGGGCTGGCACGAGCCGCAGACCGTTCCGGCGCCGGTGGCCGCGCTCAGCGCCTCGGCGGTTGCGGCGCCCTGCGACACCACCTCGCGCAGCCGCCCGCAGGTGACGCCGGTGCAGTTGCACAGCGTCGCCGCGTTCGGCATCTGCGCGATGTCGTCCTCGCCGTCGAGCCACAGCGCGCCGCCGCGCAGGAACCGGCCCACCATCCACGGGTAGATCAATGCGCCGTTCTGGATCGCACTCTGCACCCGGCTCGCCTGCGGCCAGCCGCCGACCGCGATGGCGCCGACCAGCCGCCCGCCGCGCAGGAAGATGCGGCGATAGCCCGCTTCGCTCTGCCACACGTGGCTGCGCACGTCCGCCGCGACCTCGAGCTGTTCGATCTCGCCGACCGAGAACACATCCGCCCCGATCACCTTGAGCTTGGTGGTCGGGGTCGAGCCCCGGTAGGGCGCCGCGCCGCCCAGAATGTCGGCCACGGCGGCATCCGCCTGCTCATAGCCGGGCCCCACCAGCCCGTGCACGATGCCGGCATGCTCGGCGCATTCGCCGATGGCGTAGATGTCGGGATCGGCGGTGCGCATGGCGTCGTCGACCAGAATGCCGCGGCTGAAGGGCAGCTTGGCGTCGCGCGCCAGATCGGTGTTGGCGCGGACCCCGGTGCAGACGATCACGGTGTCGCAGGGCAGCGTCTCGCCGCTGGCGAGGTGAATGGCCTCGACCCGGTGCTCGCCCGCGATCTCGCGCACCGCGACGCCGGTGCGCACCGACACGCCGAGATCGGCGATCCTCTCGGCCAGCACCGCGCCCGCCGCCGCGTCGAGCTGCCGGGGCATGACCCGGTTCTCGTGCTCGACCACGGTGACATGCGCCTGCCGCTGTTGCATGCCACGGGCCGCTTCGAGCCCGAGAAGGCCGCCGCCGATCACCACCACGCGCCGCGCGCTGATGCTGCGCGCCAGCAGCGCCGAGGCATCCTCGGCGGAGCGGAAGGTGAAGACCCCCGACAGGTCGCGCCCCGGTATGCCGGGCACGAAGGCGCGCGAACCGGTTGCGACGATGAGCTTGTCATAGGGCCAGATCTGCCGGTCGGCGGTCACCACGTAAGAGCGCTCGCGGTCGATGGCGGTGGCGCGCATCCCGGTCAGCAGGCGCAGATCGTGCGCCGTGTCGCTCAGCCCGGGGGTGACGATCTCTCCGAATTGCACCGATCCGGCCAGCAGCGGCGTCAGCTTGACCCGGTTGTAAGGCGCGACCGGCTCGCTTGACAGCAAGGTCACGTCGGCCCCGGCGCGGGCCAGCGCGCTTGCGGCGCGCGCGCCCACCGGGCCGCCGCCAATCACCACGACACGGGTGCGAGCGGCGCCGGCCTCCGGCCGGATCAGGGTCTGGTTCGGCTGTGCGGTCATCAGCTTCCGAATTTGGCTGCCACCTGTGCGCACGCCTTTCGGCGCACCGATCAGGGGGTGTTTGCAATGGCGGAATTCGAGAACGTCTGTGTTCTGCTGTCGACGACCACGTTGTCGGCGCCCTTTATGCTTAGGGCCGAAGCCTGCGCCTCAGAAATGATAAATGCCGCGTGGCCCGGATTTTCCGGGTCTGCGACCGCATCGGGCAGGGGGCCGGTCAAAAATTAACATTCATTTTGCATGAATGATTGGTTTCTGTGCGCGGTGAAAACATGCAGCGCTCGCGGATGCGGACCGGCCGAGGGGACGGAATCGGGGCGCCGGCATGGTTTTGCGCCGCAGGAGCGGTGGCGATCAGTCGCGAAACGCCGCCAGTAGGCGGGCCACCGCGCGCGGGCTTTTCTGGGCGACCTGTTGCAAGGTGTAGCCGTCGAGCACCCCGAACATCGCCGCCTTCGCTTCGCCGAGGATCGGGATCAGCCCGCAGTCGGGCAGCAGAATGCAGCCCTCGCAATCGATCAGCGCCTGCTCGCCCTCGGTGTGCCGCACGATCTCGCCAAGCGTCAGTTCATCGGCGGGGCGCGCCAGCCGCAGTCCGCCGCTGCGCCCGCGAACCGATTGCACGACGCCGGCCCCGACCAGATCGGTGGCCAGCTTCATCACATTGCCGCGCGGCAGGTCGTAGGCGGTGACGATCTCGGAGATCGGCACCAGCCGGTCGGGATGCAGGGCGAGATAGAGAGTGACCCTCAGGGCATAGTCGGAATAGCGCGTGAGTTTCATCTGGGCGAAGTCCTGAGCGGTGCGAGGCGGCGCGTCCCGTGGCGGCGGGGCGTCGGCGCGGAACTCGCCGATTAGGCGCACAGAACGCGGGAGGGTTGCAAGGGGGCTGCGGCGAAGGCCGGCCGATGGGATGTCCGGCACCGGTGGTTCAGGGAGGGCGTCGCGGGCCCGAGGCTGGGGAGGCGGCGGCGGGAGAGGGACGCGCCTTGCGGTTGGGCGCATGCGGTCTCCTCGGCGTTGGCGTATCCGGTCGGGAACAGAGGGGGCGCTGCCCCCGTCCGCGCAAGCGCGGACTCCCCCGAGGTATTTTGGAACCAGAGAAGATGGGGGGCAGAGAAAAAGGGGCGGCCCGGAGGCGCCCCTTTGCCTGTTGGCCAATGCCGCCGGGGTCAGGCGCGGTGGGCGCCGTCGGCGAGGGATTTGACGAAGGCGAGCACCTCGTCGGTGGGCTTGCCCTCGGCCTGGGCGGCGACGATGGCCGAGCCCACGACGCAGCCATCTGCGACGCTGGCGATGCTTTCGGAGGTTTCCGGCGTGCGGATGCCGAAGCCCACGATGACCGGCAGGTCGGTCTTGGCCTTGATGCGCGCCACTTCTGGGGCAACGTCGGCGGCCTGCGCCGCGGCGGCGCCGGTGATGCCGGTGATCGAGACGTAGTAGACGAAGCCCGAGGTGTTCTGCAGCACCTTGGGCAGGCGCTTGTCATCGGTGGTGGGGGTGGCGAGGCGGATGAAGTTGAGGCCGGCCTTCTGGGCCGGGATGCAGAGCTCCTCGTCTTCCTCGGGGGGCAGGTCGACCACGATCAGCCCGTCGATGCCGGCTTCGCGGGCGTCTTCGAGAAAGCGCTCGACGCCGCGGTTGTAGATCGGGTTGTAGTAGCCCATCAGCACGATCGGGGTGCTGTCGTCGCCTTCGCGGAAGTCGCGCACCATCTGCAGCGTGCGCTCCAGCGTCTGGCCGGCCTCGAGCGCGCGCTGGCCGGCGAGCTGGATGGTCGGGCCGTCCGCCATCGGGTCGGTGAAGGGCTGGCCGAGCTCGATGATGTCGACGCCGGCGGCGGGCAGGCCCTTCACCAGCTCGAGCGAGCGGTCGTAATCGGGATCGCCGGCCATGACATAGGCGACG
>NZ_JBYNAH010000258.1:0-7000 GCF_059781815.1 Salipiger sp.
CTTCGATGGCCTCTGCCACGTTCAGCAAGATCTTGCGCCGCTCGGTGGCGGCCAATCTCGATTTCGTCCTGAAGGCGCGCGGCGGCAGCCGCGCCCGCCGCGACGCGCTGCTCGCGGATGTGGGCCTTGCGCACAAGGCGCGCCAGCCCGCCCGCTCGCTCTCGGGCGGCGAGGCGCAGCGGCTGGCACTGGCCCGCGCGCTCGCCACCGACCCGGAGGTGCTGTTCCTCGACGAGCCCACCGCCAGCCTCGACCCGGCCTCGGTGCAGGTGATCGAGCGCATCGTCGGAGAGGCCTGCGCGCGCGGCACCCGCATCGTCTTTGTCACCCACGATATCGGGCAGGCGCGGCGCATCGCCGATGACGTCGTCTTCCTGCATCGCGGCCGTGTCGCCGAGCACAGCGCCGCGGCGGAGTTCTTCCCCGAGCCGCGCTCGCAGGCGGCGCGCGACTATCTCGCCGGCCGGATCGTGCTCTGATCCCGCCGGACCCTCTTCGATCCAGAGACCCCACAGACCCAAGACGACAAAGGGATTTTCCATGACTTTCGCCAGACTGATCGTCGCCACGGCGGCTTCGCTCACGCTTGCCGGGGCGGTGGCCGCGCAGGACACGTCGATCATCGTGCAATCGACCACCTCGACTGCCAATTCCGGCCTCTACGATTACCTGCTGCCGATCTACACCGGCGAGAGCGGCATCACCGTCAACGTGGTGGCCGTGGGCACCGGTCAGGCGATCAAGAACGCCGAGAATTGCGACGGCGACCTGCTCCTGGTGCACGCCAAGCCCTCGGAGGAGAAATTCGTCGCGGCGGGTTACGGCACCCAGCGCACCGACCTGATGTACAACGATTTTGTCATCGTCGGCCCCGAGAGCGACCCGGCGGGCGTTGCCGGGATGAACGATGTCGAAGCGGCGCTGACCAAGATCTCCGAGGCCGGCGCGCTCTTCGCCTCGCGCGGCGATGACAGCGGCACCCACAAGAAGGAAGTGGCGCTGTGGAAGGCGGCCGGCGTCGATCCGACCGCGGCCTCGGGCGCGTGGTATCGCGAGACCGGCTCGGGCATGGGCGCGACGCTCAACGCCGGCATCGGCATGGGCGCCTACGTGATGACCGACCGCGCCACCTGGATCAGCTTCAAGAACAAGCAGGATTACGGCGTGCGCGTCGAGGGCGACGAGGCTCTCTTTAACCAGTACGGCGTGATCCCGGTGAACCCGGAGCATTGCCCCTCGGTCAAGATCGAGGCGGCGCAGGACTTTGCCGACTGGCTGGTTTCCGAGGCGGGGCAGGCGGCGATTGCCGCCTACGAGGTCGACGGGCAGCAGCTGTTCTTCCCCAACGCTGCCGGAAGCTGATAGGGTCGCGGGGGCGGCAAGGGTGCCGCCCTCATTTCGCGAGCCCATGACAGACCTGCAGACCCAGACACACGAATATCTCACCGTCCGCGAACTGGCCGATCTGCTGCGCCTGAAAGAGCGCAAGGTCTATGACCTTGCCGCTTCGGGCGAGGTGCCCTGTTCGCGCGCCACCGGCAAGCTGCTGTTTCCCGCCGCCGAGGTGCGGGCGTGGATCGCCGGGGCCCAGAGCGGCGCGGCCTCGACGCCCCGTCCGGGCGTCTTTCTCGGCAGCCACGACCCGCTGCTCGACTGGGCGATCCGCCAGTCGCGCTGCGGGCTCGCCACTTTCTTCGACGGCTCGCTCGACGGGCTCGCGCGCTATGCGGCGGGCGAGGGCGTGGCCACCGGGCTGCACGTGCGCGACGCGGACGGCTCTTGGAACCTGCGTGCCGCGCGCGAGGCGGGTGAGGGGCAGAACGCGGTGCTTATCGCCTTTGCCGGGCGGCGGCGGGGGCTTGTGCTGCGCGAGGACGGGCCTGCGGTCGCTGGCCTTGCGGATCTCGGCGGGCTGCGGCTGGCGCCGCGTCAGGAAAGCTCCGGCACCGCGGGGCTGCTGCGCGATCTGGCGGCGGAGGCGGGGCTTGATCTGTCGCGCGTCGCGCTGACGGCGATGGAGCGCAGCGAGGACGAGGCGGTGCAGAGCGTGCGGCGGGGCGAGGCCGATGTCACCTTCGGGCTCGAATCCGTGGCCCGCGCCTACGGGTTGGGCTTCGTGCCGGTGATCGAAGAGCGCTTTGACCTGCTGATCGACCGGCGGGCCTATTTCGAGCCTCCGATGCAGGGGCTCTTGACCTTCTGTTGCTCGGACACCTTCCGCCAGCGCGCCGAAAGCCTTGGCGGCTACGATATTTCGCGGCTTGGCGAGGTGGTGTGGAACGCGTGAGCGCGCTCAGGGGGGCGACAGTTCGTCCTGATCCCACTGCGCGATCTTGCGGTCGACGGTCTTGCGCGACACGCCGAGCCGCCGCGCCGCTTCGGCGCGGTTGCCGTCGCAGAGATCGAGCATGTGCAGGATGTGGCGCTGCACCACGAGATCGAGATCCTCGATCGCCTGAGCCCCGGTGACCGATCCGCCGCCGGAAAATTCCTCCGGGAAGCCGCCGAGGATCACCGAGCGTTCGGCGAGGTTGCGCAGCTCGCGCACGTTGCCGGGCCAGTCGTAGCGCCGCAGCTTCAGCAGCGTCTGCTCGTCGAGCTCGAGCCCCGGCATGCCCAGCGATTGCGAGAACTGCGTGGTGAAGAGCGCCGCCAGCTCGAGAATGTCGTCCGAGCGGTCGCGCAGGGGCGGCATCTCGACGGTAAGGACGTTGATGCGGTGGTAGAGATCGGCGCGGAACTTGCCCTGCGCCACCAGCGCCTGAAGGTCGGCATTGGTGGCGAAGAGGAAGCGCAGGTTGAGCGGCAGCTCGCGCTCGGCGCCGACGGGCCGGATGCGCTGATCCTCGAGCACCCGCAGGAGGGCCGCCTGCAGCGCCTCGGGCATCTGCGCCACCTCGTCGAGAAACAGCGTGCCGCCATCGGCGAGCAGCAGCAGCCCCGGCGTCAGGCGCTCGCCGCCCTCGATGCTGCCGAACAGCTCCTGCACCATGCGCTCGGTCGAGATCGCGGCGCAGTTGACCGCCACGAAGGGCTTGTCGGCGCGGTCGGAAAGCTGATGCAGATGCCGCGCGGCGAGTTCCTTGCCGGTGCCGCTGGCGCCGGTGAAGAGGACCGGGGTGGGCAGCGGCGCGAGCTTGGCCAGCATCGCGCGGACAGCGACCATGACCTCGGACTTGCCCAGAAGCTTGCCCTGGAACAGCCCGGTGCGCAGCTCGCGCCGGAGCAGCGTGTTGTCGCGGCGCAGGTTCTTGCGGTCGAGCGTGCGCGCCACCGCGCCAAGGATCTGGTTGGCGCGGAACGGCTTGAGGACAAAATCGCTGACCCCGGCGCGCAGCGCGGCGATGGCGGTCTCGAGATCGGCATAGGCAGTGATCAGGATGGTGTCGCCAAAGAAGCCGCGGCGCTGCTGCTCGGCCAGCCACTCGAGCCCGGTGGTCTTGGGCATGACGTTGTCGAGGATCACCAGGTCGAAATGCGCCGCGTCGAGCTTTGCCGTGGCCTCGAGCGGCGAGGCCGCCTGCTCCACTCGCTGCACCCGGGGCGACAGCGTCTTGACGAGGAAGTTGCGCATGCCCGGCTCGTCATCGACCACGAGGATCGAGGCGCCGGCCAGCGCGGGGCCATACTCGTCACGGGAGAGATCCTTGGGCGTCACGGCGGCGCGGCGCTCAGTCGAGCCGGACGTTAGGGCTGGAATAGACCTCCGCCGAAGAGAAGCCGATCTCGTGCAGCCCGTAATAGGCCGCGACGCCGATGACGATGATGGCAACGAAGCCGGTGAACATGGCTTTCATGTAGGTCACTCTCCTGTGGTGGCCGGCGCACGGCTGGCCTGTTTGAGATAGTCGATCAGGTCGGCGCGGTCACCCCCGCCCGAGATCACCTGCATGGGCATCTTGGAACCGGGAATGTAGTGGTCCGGGCCCTGATCGAAAAGCGCGTCGATGGTGGTTTCGTTCCAGACGATGTCGGAGCCGTCGAGCGTTTGGGAATAACTGTAGCCCGGCACCGTGCCGGCGCGGCGGCCGAAGATGCCGTGCAGGGTCGGCCCGGCCTTGCGCGAGGGGCCGGGGGCGAGGGCGTGGCAGATCGAGCATTTGCGCATGAACTGCCGCTCGCCATTGGGCATGGTCTCGGCCTCGCGCAGGAAGGAACGCGCGCCGCTGATGCCGGGCTCGAACTGGTCGAGCATGGCGACCGGCCAGGCATAGGCGACATCGTCAAGCCCGCCGGCGTGGATCACCGCCCCGTCGGGCGAGAAGGCCAGCGCCCAGACCGGCCCCTTGCGGGTGGCGCGGAAATCGCGGGCGATGCGCCACTCCTGCGTGTCGACGATCATGATGAAGCCTTCGCCGTCGCCCACGGCAAGCTGGTGGCTGGCCGCGTGATGCGCCAGCGCAAGGATCGGGCGGCGGTCGAGCGTCAGATCGGCGATCTGCTGGCCGGTGGCGAGGTCGAGTACGCGGGTGCCGCCATCGACCGCGCCATAGGCGATCCAGCCGTCGCCGAGCGCCAGCCGGTTGATGCCGAAGCCGTGCTGCGCCAGCGGCACCGGCGTGCCGCCCGCGAGATCGTAACGCAGCAGCGCGCCGCTCATGGTGGCGGCGTAGAGCGTGCCCTCGTCGCCGAAGGCCACGGCGTTGACGCCCGCGCCGGGGGCGGGCAGGGCGCGTGGCTCGCCGCCAGAGAGCGGCCAGAGCAGGATCGAGCCGTCCCAGCTGCCGCTGGCGACGGTCTCCCCATCCGGAGAGACCGCGAGCGCCGTGACCTTGCCCTGATGCTGGCCAAGCGTGCGGGGCTGTTCGCCCCAGAGCCGCACGGCGAAATCGTCGCCGCCGGAGACCAGCGTGCCCCCGGGCCCGAAGGTCAGGGCGGTGACCGCCGCCGCGTGGCCCTCAAGCCAGCGCGGCGTCGTCTCCTCCCAGAGACCGACGGAATTGTCGAAGCTGCCCGTCGCCACCTGTCCGGACGGGGCCACGGCGATGGCCATGACCGGCCCGCCATGGCCCTTGAGGGTGTGGAACTCCGGCTCCGATGCGTCCTGCGCCGCCTCCTGTGCCAGGACGGGTGCGGCGCAGAGCATCAGGCCGAGCGCCAAGGCCAGCCGGCCCATGGCGCTCACTCGGCCGGGGTGGCCGACTTGCTGGCCGCCTCCGCCTCGCGCTCCTTGACCTTGTCGTACCAGATCGAGTGGTGCTGGTGCGCCCAGTTCTCGTCGACCTGGCCGGAGCCCATGGCGTCATAGGCGCCCTCCATGCCGACCGAGCCGATATAGATGTGGGCGATGATCACCGCCATCATCAGGAAGGCGACGATGGCATGCCAGAGCTGGGCAAACTGCATCTCTTCCTGCGGGGCGAGTGCCACCGGGAAGCTCTCCCAGCCGAACCAGCCCGGCACGCCCCAGTCGTTGAGGATCGCGAAGGTCTTGGCGAAGAGCGGCAGGTCGAAGGGGAAGAGCAGCGACAGGCCAGAGACCGACACCGAGGCGCCGAGCACGATCACCGACCAGAAGATGATCTTCTGACCCGCGTTGAACTTCTTCGCCGGCGGGTGCTTGTCGCCGATGATGCCGCCGGCCTGGGCGAACCAGGTGAGGTCGGTGCGGTCGGGCAGATTGTGCCAGACCCACATCACGAAGACCATGACCAGCGCGATCATGAAGGCCCAGCTGACGTTGTTGTGGATGAATTTCGAGCCCGTCAGCAGCACCGAGTTGAGCTCGTGGCCGAAGGCCGGGATCAGGTACTTGCGGCCGAAGAGTGTCAGCAGCCCGGTCAGGCCGAGCAGGATGAACGAGCCGGCCAGCGTCCAGTGGGCAAAGCGTTCGATCCACTTGAAGCGCAGCACGGTCTGCCCGGTCTTGCCGCCGTCGATCTCGATGCGGCCGCGCAGCAGGAAGAACACTGCGAGAAGCGCGATGGTGCCCAGGAGCAGCCAGCCACCATAGGTGCGCAGCGGGCCTTCGCGGAACTCCAGCCACCACATGCCGCCGTCCTGCACCAGCACCTTGCCGTTGGGGTTAAGCGTGGTGACGGTCGGGTCGATCTCGTTGTAGCGCAGGGCGCGCCACAGGTCGGGGTCGGAGGCGCCGCCGAGGGTGCCGAGCTCGGGCGCCTCAGGGGGCTCGCCGCCGATGTTCTCGCGGCGGAACTCGTCATCGACGTTGATGCCGGCCTGACGGCGCAGAATGTCTTCGAGCGTCTGCGCGCCGCCGGTGGCGGAGCGGTCGGGCTCAGGGGGCACAAGGGTTCCCTGCGCCGCGACGCCCATGGGGGCGGCGGTCATCAGGACCAGTGCGATGAGGGCCAACAGATGGCGCAGCATGGTCATCTCCAGTGTCGGTCACGGAAGAGCCGCGCGGAACGGCGGCAAGCGCCGCCCCGCGCGTCTCGTTCAGGCGCTGGCGGGCCCGGGGGCCCGCCGGTCGTCCGGCCTCAGTTGGCCTTTTCGTCGTAGGCGGTGCCCCAGCCCCAGGCGCCGGAGCCGAAGCCCCGCGCGACCACGCGCTCGCGATAGATCGACGACACTTCGTCGCCGTCACCGGCCAGCAGGGCCTTGGTCGAGCACATCTCGGCGCAGATCGGCAGCTTGCCTTCGGCGATCCGGTTGCGCCCGTACTTCTGGAACTCGGCGGCGGAGGTGTTCTCTTCCGGGCCACCGGCGCAGAAGGTGCACTTGTCCATCTTGCCGCGCGAGCCGAAGTTGCCCGCCTGCGGATACTGCGGCGCGCCGAAGGGGCAGGCATAGAAGCAGTAGCCGCAGCCGATGCACAGGTCCTTGGAGTGCAGCACCACACCGTCTTCGGTCTGGTAGAAGCAATCGACCGGACAGACGGCCATGCAGGGCGCGTCGGAGCAGTGCATGCAGGCGACCGAGATCGAGCGTTCGCCCGGCTGGCCGTCCTGGATGGTCACCACCCGTCGGCGGTTGATGCCCCACGGCACCTCGTGCTCGTTCTTGCACGCGGTGACGCAGGCGTTGCACTCGATGCAGC
>NZ_JBYNAH010000259.1:0-6964 GCF_059781815.1 Salipiger sp.
CAGGGCAGGCGGCCCATGCGGGTGGTGATCTCGCCGAAAAGCTGCGTTCCCGACATGCCCGCGCCGAGCTGGTAATCGAGCAGCAGCGCGTCGGGCACGATCTCGAGATCCGCCAGCAGGTCGAGCGCGCTGGCCGCATCCTCGGCCTCGATCACATTGACGCCCCAGCTCTCCATCAGCACCGTCATCGCCCGGCGCAGCTGCGGATCGTTCTCGACCAGCAGCACGATCAGCCCGGCCTGCGCCAGCCCCTGCGGGCGCGCCGGCCCAAGTGCTGCGGGCCGCGACGGCGCCGTGGCGCCGACCACGGGCAGGCTCACCATGAAGCACGAGCCGCGCCCCGGCTCCGACCACAGCCCCAGCGGGTGCCCGAGCCGCGCGCAGGCGCGCTCGACGATGGCAAGGCCAAGGCCCAGCCCGTCATTGGTCGAGGCGCGAGTGTCGAGCCGCCGGAACTCCTCGAAGATCGCCGACTGGTCCTCCTCGGCGATGCCCGGCCCGGTGTCCCAGACCTCGATCCGGGCGGTGCCGCCGCGGCGGCGCACGCCAATCACCACGCGCCCGGCCTCGGTGTAGCGGATCGCGTTTGCGACGAGGTTCTGCACCACGCGACGCAGATAGGAGGGATCGGTCTCGACCGTCAGGTCGCTGTCGATCATCCGCAGCTTCAGCCCCTTGCGGGCCGCGAGGACCTCCATCTCATCGCGCAGGCGCGAGAACACCTCGCGCAGCGCCACCGGGCGGATGTCGAATTTCAGCCCGTCGGATTCGAGCTTGGAGATGTCGAGCAGCGCATCGATCAGCTGCTCCGCCGAGGTCAGCGCCGATTCCGCCTTGTCGAGCACCGCCTTGTCGCCGGCATCGGCGCTCTTCTCCGACAGCGACGAGATGAACAGCTTGGCGGCAGAGAGCGGCTGCAGCAGGTCATGGCTCGCCGCCGCGACGAAGCGCGATTTCGAGGCGTTGGCGCGCTCGGCGGCCGAGAGCGCATCCTCGAGCTCGAGCGTGCGCTCCATCACCCGCTGCTCGAGCATCTCGTTGACCTCGGTCAGCCGCCGCGCCGCCTCGCGTTCGGCAGTGACATCGGTGCAGGAGAACAGGAAACCGCCATCGGGCATGCCGCGTCCGAAAAAGCGCAGCACGATGCCGCCATCGCGACTGAGTTCGAAGCTGATCGGGCCGCGCCGTCCGCCCTGATCGGTCCAGCGCCGGAACAGCTCGCGGTCGCTCTGCTGCGAAAAGCGGAAATTCTGCTCGACCTGCTCCATCAGCCCGTCGAAGGAAGCGCCGAGATGCAGCCGCCGCGCGGGCAGGTTCATCAGCGTGCCGATCTTTTCGTTCCAGGCTACCAGATGCGCGCCCTCATCGAAAATGCAGACCCCCTGATCGAGATGGTCGAGCGTGGCGCGGATCATCCGCGTCTGCTTGTCCTTGAGCTTGAGCCGCTCCTGCCGTTCGAGCCGGATGATGTCGGTGACGTCGGTCTGCAGGATCACCGTGCCGCCATTCGCGGTGCGGTGCTCGGAGACCTGCAGCCAGCGGTCCTGGCCGTGGCGGACGTTGAACATCACCCGACGGTCGGTGTGCTTGCGCATCCGGTCCGCCGCCCAGGCCTCGGGCGAGAGGCCCTCGGGCAGCGACAGGTGGCGCGACCGACTGACATGGCGCACATAGCCGTCGAACGAAAGGCCCGGGCGCAGGTCGCGCACGGTGTCGCGGAAATCGCGGCAGAAGCGCGAGTTGCACATCACCAGAACGTCGCTGCCATCGAACAGGGCAAAGCCTTCCGAGATCGTCTCGATGGCGTCGGCGAGGTTGCGCCGCGCGGTCTCGGTTTCCTCATGCGCGTGGGCAAGCTGGGCGTTCGACTCGTGCAGAAGGTTGAGCGTGCGCTCGAGCTCGAGCGTGCGCTCGCGCACCCGCTTTTCCAGCAGCGCGGCGCGTTCGAACTGGGCGTAGGCCTCGCCGGACTGACCGTTGCCGTGCTCGACATGGTTCATCAGCGTCTCGACGATGCGCAGCAGCTTCTCGTTCTGGCGCTCGAGGGAATCATCGGGGTTGATCAGCGACATCAGGGCTGATCCTCGTCCTCGGCGGCATAGAAGGCCACCCCGGTGAGGGTCTGGTTGACGTGCAGCGCCCCGAATTGCTCACCATAGGTGTTGAAGCCCACCACATTGTGCCGCGTGAGCACGTCCGAGACCGCGCGAGTCTCCTGGAACTGGCCGGCTTCGAGCCGGCGCAGCAGGCAGTCGCAGCCAAGGATCTGCTGCGGCGCGCCCTGCGCCGAGAGCGCGTCAAGCGCCCGGTCGAGATGGCTCGCCATGTCCTGCCGCTCGGCGAGGGTCAGGACCATGCCTTCGTTGATGGCCGAGAAGAACACCAGCTCGCCCGCGTCGCCGACCTTCTGGATCGAGCGCACGTGGTGGCTGTCGCCGAGCCGCACCACGACGGGGTGGGTGGCGAAGGTAAAAGTGTCGAGCTGTTCCGGCTGCATCCCGAGCAGGCGGGCGTATTCCTGCGCCGCAGGCTCGGCGTTGATCTCCTGCACGACGCGGTGATCCGGCGCGGCGCGGGTCACCACCATGCGCGTGGTGGTGGGCACCAGGTGATCGACGCTGAACACCTTGACCGGGCAGCGGCTGCGCACCAGCGCGAGCAGCGCCGCGTTGCTGCGGATCTTGCCGTTGAACGACAGCCAGGTAGAGCCGAAATTGGTGCCGTCGCCGGTCGATCCGCCGAACAGCGGCATCGGCCCCATGGCCGAAGCGAGGATCGAGGCGACGTTCTCTTCCTGCAGCGACAGCCCATCGACCATGAGGAAGGCGAACTCCGAGCCCTTGTCAGGGGCATCGACGCTCAGCGCCATGCGGCGCTGCATCAGCTGGTCGATTACGGTGCGGTCATCGAGCGAGTCGAGCCCGTCAATGGCCAGCGCGTCGACCGCGAAAAGGTCGGACGGGAAGGCGATGGCGATGATCTGACCTTCCTCATAGCCCGCACGGCCGATCTCGCCGGCGGTGGTGCAGGCGAAAACGTCGGCCCCGCCGAAGGCCCCCGGCGCGGCATCGTTCAGCGCGTCGAAATCCGCATCTGGAGAGGCGAACAGGCAGACAAGCTCGAACGGTCCCTCACCGAGCTGTTCCGCGATTGCCGCGACCGGATCGGCGGCGTTGCAGTCCACCTGCGCGACGCGCAGGGCACCGGCCCGGTCCGTTTCCCTCCCTGCGGAGCGCGTTTGTGCTCCGTCCACGACATCACCTCCCCTTGCGATGTGCACGGCAGGTTACGGCGCGGCCCCTTCGCTTGGCAAGACCCGGTTGAAGTTGGCTTCCTGGGCGATCAGCACCGCCTGGGTGCGGCTGTGCACCCCGAGCTTGCGCATGATCGCCGTGACATGGGCCTTGACCGTGGTCTCGGCGATGGTGAGGTCGTAGGCGATCTGCTTGTTGAGCTTGCCCTCGCAGATCAGCGACAGGATGCGGGCCTGCTGATTGGTCAGCGTCGCCAGCCGCGCCAGCGCGTCATCGGGGCCGGCGCCGCCATCGGGCTCGCGCGGGTCGATGTAGCCGTCGGGCACGAAGGCCTCGCCGCGGCCCACCGCCTCGAAGGCGCGGCGGAAGACCGAGCGCTGCGAGTGCTTGGGCACGAAGCCGTTGGCGCCGGCCTTGAGCGCGTGGCTGATCATGCGGTTGTCGGCCATCGACGACGCGATGAGGATCGCGGCGCGCGGCGCGGCATTGCGCATCCGCACCAGCCCGTCGAGCCCGTGCACATCCGGCAGGTTGAGATCGAGGATCACCAGATCGGGCGGCTCGCCCTGTGCCACGATGTCGAGCGCCTTCTCAAGCGTGCCGGCGCTGCGGATTTCCTCGAAATCCGAGATCGACTGCAAGGTCAGGGTCAGCGCATCGCAAAACAGCGGGTGATCATCGACCACCAGCGCCCGGATCGGTCTGCCTTCGCTCAATAGGTCCACGCGGTCGCTCATCCTTTAACTCCTCTCCCCGTAGGTCAGGATAGACCGGGGCCGGCGGCGCCGAAACGTGCCAAAAGGTCGGATAGCGCGATCAGAACCAGCTCTCGACCGTGCGCGCCCCGTTCGAGATGTCCTGTCCGACGCCATCGATGGTGGCGCATCCGCCGAGAGTGATCGCCAGCGCGGCGATGATGAGTACCTGTTTCATTGCTCTGCTCGTTTTTTGGTTTTGTATCGGTCTTTTGGTGGCCGGTTTCCGGCTCGCCGCGAGTTTATATAGATTTCATTCGCCTTGCCACCACCATGCGTTTGGCATCCAGTCGATCCAGTCGCCATAAACGGGCGTATCCTCGGCGAAGGTCAATTCCTTGGCATGCGCGATGCGCGAGATGTTCCACTGGTAGATCGGGATCACGTAGCGCCCGGTGGTCAGGATGCGGTCGAGCGCGCGCGACGCGGCGATGAAATCCTCGTGGCTGGTGGCATTGAGCAGGGTGTCGATCATCGCGTCCGCCGCCGGGGACTGCATCCCCATCAGGTTGCGCGAGCCTTCCTGCGTCGCCGCCTCCGAGCCCCAGTAGAGCCGCTGCTCGTTGCCCGGGCTGAGCGAGATGCCACGGCGGAAGAAGGTCATGTCGAAATCGAAGCGGTTGACGCGTTCGTTGTACTGGGCCGAGTCGATCACCGTGACCCGCGGCGCGATGCCCATGCGCTGCAGCGCCTGCACGTAGATGTCGATGATCGACTGCTCTTCGCCGGCGCCCTGGTTGAGCACCACCTCGAAGCTGAAGGGCTGGCCTTCGGCGTTCTTCATCACGCCGTCCTGCACCGTCCAGCCGGCCTCCTCCATCAGCGCCACGGCCTTTCGGATATTGCCACGGTTGCGGGCGCTGCCGTCGCCCTCGGGCAGGGCATAGCCCTCGAGCGCGCCGGGCAGGAGCGTGTCGGCGAAGGGCTCGAGCAGCTCGCGCACGCGGCCCTCGGCAGGGCCGGCGCTCATGGCGAGGTCGGAGTTGGAGAAATACGAGGTGATGCGCGGCTGGCGCGAGCCGGTCATGGTCTCGTTGATATATTCGAAGTTGAAGGCGTGGATCATCGCCGCGCGCACGCGCCAGTCGGCAAAGGCGCCGTGGCGGGTGTTCATCACGAAGCCGGTCATGCCGGTGGGGCGGCCATGCGGGATCTCGGATTTCACCACGTCGCCGCGCTGCACGGCGGGGAAATCGTACTGGGTTTCCCATTTCTCGGCGTTGTTCTCGCGCAGCGCGTTGAGCGCGCCGGCCTTGAACGCCTCGAACTGCACCGTGCCATCGCCGAAGAACTCCATGCGGATCTCGTCGAGATTGGCCTGGCCGGTCATGAAGGGCAGGTCCTTGCCCCAGTAATCGGGATTGCGCTTGAGCGAGACGTAGCGACCGGCCTCGAAGCTGTCGATGACGTAGGGCGCGCTTGTGATCGGCACCACGTCGAGCCCGCTGGAGCCGAAGTCGCGGCCCTCCCACTGCGCCTTCTTGAGGATCGGGCGCATGCCGATGATAAGCGCCAGCTCGCGGTCGTCGGTCGAGAAGGTGAAACGGATCTTGTTCGGGCCCGTCTGCTCCATGCTCTCGACCTGGGACCATGCGCCGCGGTAGCGAGGATGGCCCTCGGTGCCGAGGGTCTCGTAGCTCCACATGACATCCTCGACGGTGACCGGGCTGCCATCGGAGAATCGCGCCTCGTCGCGCAGGGTGAATTCCACCCACTCACGATTCGGTCCGGTCTCGATCGTTTCCGCGAGGAGGCCATAAAGCGAGAACGGCTCATCCCAGCTACGGCCCATCAGGCTCTCATAGGCGAGGAAGCGGAGCTGCCACGGCACCGAGCCCTTGAGGATGTGCGGGTTGAGGCTGTCGAAGCTGCCGACCTCGCCGGTGACCAGTTTGCCGCCCTTGGGCGCATCGGGGTTGGCATAGGGCAGATGATCAAAATCTGGGGGCAGGGCAGGGTCGCCATACATAGCTATGCCATGCGCGGGCTCTGCGGAGGCGATTCCACCGCAGGCCAGAATCGCCCCGAGAACGAGAGCGCCGACCGTGCGGCGCGCGAAATAATCGGCCATCATTTCCGAAACAATCCCTGTCTGCCCTTGTTTTCTTGGCCCCGGAGGGTACCGGGGCTTTCACGTCTTTTCAAACTTTTAGCTTGGACTCCAGCGGTAAAGCGCGTATAACAAGGGCACTGCTCGATAGGTTTCTTGCCTGTATGAAACCTGCCTCAATGACTGAACGCCGGCCTCGTGCCGGCGTTTTTTTTGGTCTGGAGCCGGGCTGGTGCGGCGCTTTTGTCGCCTGTTAGCGCTGAGCGCAAGGGTCCATTGGTCTCGAAAGCGTGATTGTCGCAGGCGGGAACCCGCAGCCCCGAAATCCCCTTATCTTGCAGGTGCAGCATTGCTATGCTGCACCGGAAAAATGAGGAGTTTTCAAGATGTCTCTCAAGGGCAAGACCGCAATCATCACCGGCTCGAACTCGGGCATCGGGCTTGGCGTGGCGCGCGAACTGGCGCGGGCCGGGGCTTCGGTGGTTCTGAATTCCTTCACCGACAGCGCCGAGGACCACAAGCTTGCCGAGGACCTCGGCAAGGAGTTCGGCGTCGAGGCGCGCTACATCAAGGCGGACATGTCCAAGGGCGAAGAATGCCGCGCGCTGATCGAAAAAGCCGGCGCCTGCGATATCCTGGTGAACAATGCCGGCATCCAGCACGTCTCTCCGATCGACGAGTTCCCGGTCGAGAAATGGGACGCGATCATCGCCATCAACATGAACTCGGCCTTCCACTGCACCGCCGCGGCGCTGCCGATGATGCGCAAGGCGGGCTGGGGCCGGGTGGTCAACGTCGCCTCGGCGCATGGGCTTACCGCCTCGCCCTACAAGTCGGCCTATGTCGCCGCCAAGCACGGCGTCGTGGGGATGACCAAGGTGGTGGCGCTGGAAACCGCCAAGGAG
>NZ_JBYNAH010000260.1:0-6946 GCF_059781815.1 Salipiger sp.
ACATGAGCGAGGAGGAGGTGATCGAGAAGGTCATTCTCGACCGCCAGCCCTCGAAGCAATTCGCCACCACCGAGCAGATCGGCGGCACCGCGGTGTTCCTGTGCTCGGACGCGGCAGAGCAGATCACCGGCACCACGATCTCGGTCGATGGCGGCTGGACGGCGCTCTGAGGCGGTGAACGCCGGGCAGCCCTGAACAAGGGGGCGGGAGGGGCGCTGCCCCTCTTGGCCCGCCGGGCCAATTCACCCCGGGATATTTTCAGCCAGAAGAAGACCGGGTCTTCGTTGAAAGGGTCAGAGATGACGCGACGGATCAATCTTGCCCTGCAGGGCGGTGGCGCCCATGGCGCATTTACCTGGGGCGTGCTCGACCGGCTGCTCGAGGAGGAGGATCTCGAGATTGCCGGGATCTCGGGGGCCTCGGCCGGCGCGCTCAACGGGGCGGGGCTCAAGGCCGGCTTGGTGCGCGGCGGGCGCGAAGGCGCGCGCGAGACGCTGGACTGGCTCTGGCACGAGGTGGCCGGGCTGCGCGACATGACGATCCCCGAATGGATGCATGCCTGGCTGCCCAACCCCGGCATGGTGAGCAGCGCCGTGCAGTACTCGCTGCCCTTCGCGGCCGGCGAGGCGGTCGGGCGGATGCTCTCGCCCTATGCGTGGGGGCCGCTTTACCGCAACCCGCTCGAGCGGGTCCTGCAGCGCATGGAATTCGGCGATATCTGCGCCGAGGCCGGGCCGGAGTTCTTTGTTTCGGCCACGGCGGTGCGCGACGGCAAGGTGCGGGTCTTCGAGGGCGACAAGCTTTCGCCCGAAGCGATCCTCGCCTCTGCCTGCCTGCCGACGCTGTTCCAGGCGGTGGAACTGGACGATCCGGAAACCGGCGCGGTGGAGGCGTTCTGGGATGGCGGCTATTCCGGCAACCCGGCGCTGTTCCCGCTGTTCAAGGCGGCGCTGCCCGATGACCTGGTGATCGTCAACATCAACCCGATCATGCGCGAGACGGTGCCGGTGACGCCGCCGGAGATCCAGAACCGGATCAACGAGATCAGCTTCAACGCCGCGCTTCTGCGCGAGCTGCGCGCCATCGAGTTCGTGCAGCGCCTGATCGAGGCGGGCTCGGTCAAGGAGGGCGCGATGAAAAAGCTGCGGGTCCACATGATCGCCGACGACGTGCTGATGAACGAGCTGTCGGTGGCGACCAAGATGGTGCCGCTGCCCTCGGTGGTGGCGCAGCTCAAGGAGGCCGGACGCCGCGCGGCGGGGAGCTTTCTGACCGAGCATGGCGAGGCGCTGGGGGTCCGGCAGACCGCCGACCTGCGGGCAATGTTCTCGTCTCCGATGCGCCACTGAGGACACAGAGCGACGGGCAGGGCGCGCGGACGGGTTGAAAACGCGCCTGCGGATGCCCTAATGCAAGGGAAGAGCCGGGGATGTCCCGGAGCGATGGAGACTTGATGCTGGAGATTGCGGGCAACCGCGCGATCCGTTCCTCGGATCGCTGAACCCAAACGCGTCGTCCGAGCGTAGGCCGGACGGTGCGATGCTTTGCGTTCAATCCACAGGCATCCCCATGAACATTTCCAAACACGAACAGCGCGTGCTTCACGTGCTGGCACAGGGTGGCGCGATCCGTTTCGACCGCGCTCAGAACGGCAAGGTGCGCGCGGTGAGCTGCATCACCCGCGACGGCTTTGTCCTGACAGACTGCACGCTGCCGGTCTTCGAGCGGTTGCGACGACGCCGCCTCATCCGGTCGCGCAGCGGGCAGCCCTACCGCATCACCCGCAACGGGCTGGAGAGCGTGCGCGCGCAGCTCGACAACCGGTGACCCGGCGGGCCCGGCGGCGTGTGTTGCGTCGTCGGGCCTAGTCCGTGAGGCCCCAGAACCGCGCGATGCGCCGCACGGCGCAGATGCCGCTGTCGGAGATGAAATCGGCCTCGATGCCGCAGCTCTCGGGCGTGCCATCGGCGTCGATGGGCACCGCGTGGGGGAAATCTTCGAGGCTCCAGGTTTCGAGCCGGGCGGCACCGGCTTCGTCGCGGAAGACGCTACGCGTGGCGCGGCCAAAGGTCTCGCTGACGTCGGGCTCGGTGTCGAGGCCAGCCACGGTGGTCCATTGCTCGGTGAGTTCCTGCAGGTTCGCGGGATCGACGGTCTCGTCGCCGAGCCCCTGCCAGATCGAGATCAGAGGCCAGTCGGCGGGCTCGGTTTCGAGGGCGTCGTGGATGTAGCTCGCCCAGTCCTCGGGTGCGCGGTCGGTGGCGCTGAAAAAGCGTGTGATGCCGCAGGCATAGCTGGCATCGGCCCCGTCCTGCGCGAAGAGGTTGTAGTGCAGCGTGTACCAGCTGAAATCGAAGATCCCGGCGGGCCGGTTGCAGCCATAGGGCAGCCCGGCGAGGATCGCGCCGCCGGCGAAGCGGTCGGGGTAGTTGGCCAGCATCACCGCGCTCATGCCGCCACCGGCGGAGAGCCCCAGGACATAGACCTGCGCCGGATCGGCGCCCTCGCTGGCGAGGGTCTGGTCGATCATCTGCAGGATCGAGGCGCTTTCACCGTCCCCGGGCAGATTGTCATCCTCGTCGTACCAGCGGAAGCAGCCGCGCTCCATGTTGTCCTCGCGCTGCTGCGGCAGCAGGAGCAGCGCGCCGAGATCGTCGGCCAGCGCGGTCAGGCCGGTCTCGTCGTCGAAGCTTGCGGCGCTCATCAGGCAGCCATGCAGCGCGACGATGAGCGGCGGTGCGCTTGCGAGGTCATCGGGACGGTAGAGAAAGGCATCGAGCGCGCCCGGGTTGTCGCCGAAGCCGGTCAGCGGGTCGAGCGCATGGGCCGGGGAGACGGGCAGGGCGAGAGCGGCGGAAATTGCCAGGGTGAGACGGCGAGGTGAGCAAAACATGCGGTCATCCTTCGGAAAATTTCTCAACAGGAATGCGCGAATTCTTCCATAGGCTGCACCATGACGCCAGCGCATCGCGCCGTCCCGAAGGCCCGTAACCCTGCCTTGCGCAGAACCGCGCCAGATGCCGTTTGCGATGGCGCGTCCGGCGCTCAGGACGCCTTGCGCACCGGCTCGACGCGGGGTTTCCCACCCGGACGCTCCGGCGGATAGACGAGGCCGGCAGAGATCACCAGCTTGGCGGCGTCCTCGATGCTCATGTCGAGCTCGACCACGTCTTCCTCGGGGAAGAACAGCAGGAAGCCCGAAGTCGGGTTCGGCGTGGTCGGCACGAAGACCGAGGTCAGCCCGGCCATGGTCTCGGCGCGGTCGGCAACCTCGCCCTTGGCTTGCGTGGAGATGAAGCCGATGGCCCAGATCCCCTTGCGGGGATACTGCACGAGGCAGGCCTTCTCGAAGCTGCGCTCGGACTGGGCAAACACCGTCTCGGCGATCTGCTTGATGCCGGAATAGATCGAGCGCACCACCGGCGTGCGCTCGACGAGGGTTTCGGCGAAGCGGATCAGCGAACGCCCGATCAGCCCCTTGGCGATCCATCCAACGAGGATGGTGAACACCAGGAAGAAGATCACGCCGAGGCCGCGCAGGTTGATGCCGATATAGGCCTCGGGGTTGAACTGGTCGGGGATCAGCGGCAGCACGAAGCCGTCAACCCAGCCGAACATGGTCCAGATCAGCCAGATCGTCAGGCCGATCGGCGCGATGACCACAAGCCCCGTCAGGAAGCTCGCGCGCAGCGAGGCAAGCAGGCCCGGCCTGCGCGGTTTTTCATCGAAGGGGGTGTTCATTGTCCGTCCCGAAGCCGAGTGCCCGAATGAAGGTAAGCGCTCGGTCTCCGGTCTACAATGATGCCACGAAAGCGAAAGCTCAATTTCGGGGCAGGGCGCTCATTTCCTTGGCGATGCGCGCCCCGAGCCGCGCATTGTTCAGGACCAGCGCGATGTTGGACTCGAGCGAGCGGCCTTCGGTCAGCTCGAAGATGCGCTGCAGCAGGTAGGGCGTGAGATCCTTGCCGCGGATGCCGTGGGTCTCGGCATCGGCATTGGCGCGCTCGATCACCGGGGTCATCTCGGCACGGGCGATCTCGGCCTCGACGGGGATCGGGTTGGCGACGAGCTGGCCGCCGGGCAGTCCGAGCGCGGCGCGCATGGCCTGGGCCTCGGCGATGGCGCGCGGGCTGTCCATGCGCAGCGGCGCACGCAGACCGGCCTCGCGCGACCAGAAGGCCGGAAGCTGATCCTGACCGTAGGCGATCACCGGCACGCCGAGCGTTTCCAGCACTTCCAGCGTCTTCGGCAGGTCGAGGATGGCCTTGGCTCCGGCGCAGACCACGGTGACGGCGGTCTGGGCCAGTTCCTGCAGGTCGGCGGAGACGTCGAAGCTCTGCTCGGCACCGCGGTGCACGCCGCCGATGCCGCCGGTGGCGAAGGTCGAGATGCCGGCCTGTGCGGCGGCGATCATGGTGGCGGCCACGGTGGTGGCGCCGGTGCGGCCCTGCGCCATGCACACGGCGAGATCGGCGCGGCTCAGCTTGGCGACGCCGCGCGCCTGCGCCAGCGCCTCGAGCTGAACGTCCTCGAGACCGACGCAGAGCTCGCCGTCGATCACAGCGATGGTCGCGGGCTCGGCGCCTTCCTCGCGGATCACCGCCTCGACCTTGCGGGCCATCTCGAGGTTCTGCGGCCACGGCATGCCGTGGGTGATGATCGTCGATTCCAGCGCGACGACGGGGGCGCCCTTGGCGAGGGCGTCGGCGACGGCGGCGGAAAGTCTGATGAGGCTCATGAGGCGATGTCTCCGGAAACGTAGGCTGCGGCGGCGTCCAGCGCGAGGGTCAGCGCCTCGGCCCGCGCCGCGCCGCGCAGCTCTGCCACAATATGCGCCGCCATGAAAGTGTCGCCGGCACCGGTGACGCGGGTGACGAGCACCTCGGGAGGACGTTCGGCCACGAGACCCTCGGCGGTGGCGTCGCAAGCCGCGTCGCCGCCATTGGTCACCACGGCACGCGCGGCGCCGCGTTCCACAAGCTTTGCAGCGGCTTCCGGGGCGCTCTTGAAGCTTTCCTGACAGAGCAGGCCGGCTTCCTCGAGGTTCACGTAAAGCACGCCGCGACCGGCGCGGAGGAACGGCATCAGGCGCTCGGCCTTGCCGGGGCTCGCGGGCGCGATGCGCATGTCGGCCTCCGCGAAGGCCGCGTCGCGCACGATCTCGTCGAGCAGGGTTTCCTTCAGGTTGCCGTCGAGCGCCACAGATCCGGTGAACGGCGTCTCGGGCGACCCCAGCGTGCCGTCAGAGAGCGGGCGCAGGATGCGGGCATCGGCGCGTTCGAGCGAATGGGCATCGGCGATGGCGGCGATGAGCCCGTTGGCGCCTTCGACCGCCATGTAGCGATCGGTCGGAAGGTCTTCGGAACGATAGAGAAACCGCGTGTCGCAGCCGAGCTGCTCGCAGGCTTCCGCCAGTTCGTGGCCCTCGGGATCCTGACCGACGGCAGAGAGCAGCGCCGGGCGCAGCCCGAAGCGCGCCAGCGTCATCGCGATGTTGAGCGCCACGCCGCCGGGCAGCCGGGTGATGCGGCCGGGCACGTCGGAGCCTTGCCGCATGTGACTGGCAGAGCGACCGATCACGTCCCAGAGGACGGAGCCGATGCAGAGAATGTCCGGTGTATCTTTCATGAGGATGTTTTGACCGAGCCGGGATGATCCGACAAGTGCAGAGGCGATTTGGTCCGGGCCGCGCCGACAATCCATCCGGGCAGACAGGGATTGATGCACCAGAGCGACGAAAACAGCCTGGTTTCCCGTTCCGTATCAACGGCTCAGCCTATATCGTTGAGGGACCGGGAGGGATGCGCGAGGGCGCGCGTGCAGCCCGCCGGATCTGTGAATTCATGCTGAAGTGCAAATTCAGATATGCCGTTTTATTCCAATCGGTTCTGGATTTCCAAGAGCTTGCTTTCGAAGACCTCCGCTGGCGTATGGTAGCCCAAGCATTTGCGGGGGGTGGAGTTGAGGCGATGGCAAATCGACCTCAAATATCGATTTGTCAGCGCGGTCGGTTCGGTTGATCTGGGGAGGTACTTTCTGAGCCTGTTGTTCGTGTTCTCGACGGTGCCTTTCTGGTACGGCGCTTGCGGGTCGCAGAACCACGCATCCGCGCCGATCCCTGCTTTTAGATGCTTCCACGCCGAGAACTCTGTCCCGCGGTCGAAGGTGATCGATTGCCGTGCGTCTGCGGGCAGGGGAGCCAGCCCCTGAATGAGGGCCTCCATGATCGGCCTGGATTGGCGATCCTCGTTGCGCATTACGACTGTATAGCGCGTGACGCGTTCCACCAGGGAGGTCACATTGACCTTCCCGTGCTCCTTGCGGAACATCAGCAGATCGCACTCCCAATGCCCGAACTCAACGCGTTCTGCGATGCGCTCGGGCCTGTTCGACAGGCTTTGAGAATCGAAGATATGCGCCCGATTGTGCCTGCGATAGCCACGCGGCCTGCGGCGACGGCGGTGCTCCGGCAGATGCCGATAGACCTGTTCGTCGCGGCCATCCTTCGAATAGGCGAAACGGTAGATCGTCTCATGGCTCACGCGGATTGGATGCCGTTCGAGCCGCATCCGGCCAGCGATCTGTTGGGGAGACCAGCCGGCCTTCAGGCGATCCATGACGGCAACCTTCAACTCGGGATGCACGATCAGCTTGCGATGGATGGCCCTGCGCTTCTCGTACATGCCCTGGGCGTTCATCGCGTAGTAGCCATTCAGCTCTGGCAGTTCCTTGTCAGAGAAGAAATTCCGCTTCAACTCGCGATAGATCGTGGACGGAGCGCGTCCCAGCCGATCCGCTATTTCCGGGACTGACATTTTGCCATCCCGCCACTTGGCAATCTTGATCCGGTCTTGGAAACTCAGGTGAGGATAGCAGCGGCCCATTGAAAAACTCCATGCAATATTCTGTTTTCATACAGAATTTGCACTTCGGATGTGAATCCACC
>NZ_JBYNAH010000261.1:0-6915 GCF_059781815.1 Salipiger sp.
GAGGTATTTTGAAACCAGAGAAGGCAGGGGCGCAGCGCTCCTGTCTTCTCTTCGTCAAAAATACTCCCGCCGGAGGCGTCCGGGGCTGCCACGGGCGATGTGGCCGGGTCAGGGGCGCCAGGCGAGGAAGTTGGCGATCATCCGCAGGCCGGTGGCGGCGCTTTTTTCCGGGTGGAACTGCAGACCGATCACGGTCTCATGCGCGACGATGGCGGTGACGTCGCCGCCGTAGTCCACGTGAGCCACGCGCTGCGCGGCATCGGCCATGCGCATCTGGTAGGAATGCACGAAATAGGCGTGGTCGCCGGTGGAGATGCCATCGAGCACCGGGTGCGCGTGGTCGATCACCAGGTCGTTCCAGCCCATATGCGGCACCTTGAGCGACGCATCGGAGGGCGTGATGCGCGCGACCTCGCCGTCGATCCAGCCGAGCCCGTCGGTCTCCTCGTATTCGTGCCCCTTGCGGGCCAGCAGCTGCATGCCGACGCAGATGCCGAGAAACGGCACGCCGCGGGTTTCGACCGCCTCGACCATGGCCTGGAAGCAGCCCGAGCGGCGCAGCGCCGCGGCGCAGGCCGGGAAGGCGCCGTCGCCGGGCAGCACGATGCGGTCGGCATTGGCCACAGTCTCGGGATCGGTGGTCACCACCACCTCGCCGGCGCCGGTCTCGGCGGCCATGCGCTGGAACGCCTTCTCGGCCGAGTGCAGGTTGCCGCTTTCATAGTCGATGATTGCCGTCAGCATCTCGTGCGGTCCTTTCCGGTCAGAGGGGCGGGGAGGGCGGGCGCCGGTGCGCCCGGCCGGCTCAGAGGTTGTCGTATTGCGGCATGCCCAGAACGTGGTAGCCGCCATCGACGCGAATGATCTCGCCGGTGGTGCACGCACCGGCATCCGACACCAGGTAGACCGCCGTGCCGCCCACCGCCTCGAGCGTGGCGTTGGAGCGCAGCGGCGTGTTCTGCTCGGTGAACTTGTAGGTCTTGCGCGCGCCGCCGATGGCCGCGCCGGCGAGGGTCTTCATCGGGCCGGGCGAGATCGCGTTCACGCGGATGCCCTCGGGGCCGAGATCGTTGGCGAGGTAGCGGGTCGCCGATTCGAGCGCTGCCTTGGCCACGCCCATGACGTTGTAGTTGGGGAACACCCGCTGGCTGCCGTCATAGGTCAGCGTGAGCAGCGTGCCGCCGTTCTCGACCATCAGCGGGTGGGCGCGGCGCGCCACCTCGATGAAGCTGTAGCAGGAGATATCCAGCGAGTTGCGGAAGTTGCTGCGCGAGGTGTTGAGGATGCGGCCCGTCAGCTCGGACTTGTCCGAAAACGCGATGGCATGGACCACGAAATCGATGGTCGGCCAGCGCGCGGCCAGCGCTTCGAAGCCCGCGTCGAGCGAGGCATCGTCGGTGACGTCGACATCGACCATCAGGTCGCTGCCGACGCTCTCTGCCAGCGGCTGCAGGCGCTTGCCGAAGGCGTCGCCCTGGTAGGTGAAGGCCAGCTCCGCCCCCGCCTCGTGCAGGGCGCGCGCGATGCCCCATGCGATGGAGCGGTCATTCGCCACTCCCATGACCAGCCCGCGCTTGCCCTTCAGAAGCTCCGACATTTTCCGTAATCCGCTGTTATTTCTGAAAAATCAGTCCCGGTAGCGGCTCAGAAGCATCGAGCCGTTGGTGCCGCCGAAGCCGAAGGAATTGGTCATCACCGTATCGAGCCCGGCATTCTCGACCAGCGAGGTTGCGATCTCTGCCGGCGCCAGCGCCGGGTCGAGGGTCTCGACGTTGATCGAGGGGATGATGAAGTCGTGCTCGAGCGCCAGCAGGCAGTAGATCGCCTCCTGCGCGCCGGTGGCGCCCTGGCTGTGACCGGTCATCGACTTGGTCGAGGAGACCGGCGGGGTCTGGCCCTCGCCGAAGACCCGGCGCACCGCCTCGATCTCGCCGACATCGCCGACCGGGGTCGAGGTGCCGTGGGCGTTGATGTAGCCGACCTTGCGGTCCTCGGGCAGGGTCGAGAGCGCGACGCGCATGGCGCGCTCGCCGCCCTCGCCGGAGGGGGCGACCATGTCATGGCCGTCGGAGGTCGCGGCGAAGCCGGTGACCTCGGCATAGATCTTGGCGCCGCGGGCCTTGGCGTGCTCGAGCTCCTCGAGCACGAGGATGCCGCCGCCGCCGGAGATCACGAAGCCGTCGCGGCCTGCGTCAAAGGCGCGCGAGGCCTTCTCGGGGGTGTCGTTGTACTTGGACGACATCGCGCCCATGGCGTCGAACAGGCAGGACAGCGTCCAGTCGAGCTCCTCGCCGCCGCCGGCGAACATCACGTCCTGCTTGCCCATCATGATCTGCTCGGCGGCACTGCCGATGCAGTGCAGCGAGGTCGAGCAGGCCGAGGTGATCGAGTAGTTGATGCCCTTGATCTTGAACGCGGTCGACAGGTTCGCGCTCACCGTCGAGCACATCGCCTTGGGCACCGCGAAGGGGCCCACGCGCTTGGTGCCGCCGGTCTTCAGCACGGTCTGGTGCGCGGTCAGCAGCGCCGAGGTCGACGGCCCGCCGGAGCCGGCGATCAGGCCGGTGCGCGGGTTGACCACGTCGGACTCTTCAAGCCCGGCATCGGCGATGGCCTGGGTCATGGCGATATGGGCATAGGCCGCGCCCGGGCCCATGAAGCGCAGTGTGCGCTTGTCCACGTGCTCGGACACGTCGAGATCGACGGCCCCGGCCACCTGGCTGCGGAACCCGTGTTCCTTCATCTGCTCGTTGGCGGTGATGCCCGAGCGGCCCGCCTTGAGCGAGGCGAGCACTTCTTCGGCATTGGTGCCGATGGACGATACGATGCCCAGTCCGGTGACGACGACGCGGCGCATGGGAAACCTCCCTTATGTCAGCTCTCGGAGAGCGCGACCTTCATGTCCTTGACCTGGTAGATGACTTCGCCATCGGCTTCCACGATCCCGTCCGCGACACCCATGGTGAGGCGGCGAGTCTGGATCGCCTTGGTGAAATCGATCTTGTAGGTCAGCATCTTGCGATCCGGCCGCACCATTCCGGTGAGTTTCACTTCGCCCACGCCCAGAGCATAGCCCCGGCCCTGCCATCCGCGCCAGCCCAGATTGAAGCCGGTCAGCTGCCACAGGCCGTCGAGGCCGAGGCAGCCCGGCATGATCGGGTTGCCGGGGAAGTGGCAGTCGAAGAACCACAGGTCGGGGGTGATGTCGAACTCTGCCAGCACGTGGCCCTTGCCATGCGCGCCGCCATCGGCCGAAATATCGGTGATGCGGTCCATCATGAGCATGGGCGGGGCAGGGAGCTGCGCATTGCCCTCGCCGAACAGCTCGCCGCGGGAACATTTCAGCAGGTCTTCCTTGCCAAAGCTGGTAGGATAGTCGGCCATCGGTGACTGACCCTTCATGTCGTGGGTTTCAGGTTGGGCACCCTCTATCACCGTGAAAGCGCAGCATGCAAGCCTGCGCTCGGGGCTGGCCTGTCATGCGGCGCAGAGATTTTCGTTTGAATTTCCACCTGCGGACTCCTTATATATGTCAGGCAGATGAACGTATCGGATAGGGCAATGACAGCAGAGGCCGTTCAGAGAAGCACCGATTGGCTGGCGCAGGCAGACCTGCGCCCGACCCGGCAGCGCCTGGCGCTGGCGGCGCTTCTGGTGGGTGACGGCAAGAACCGTCACGTCACCGCCGAGAGCCTTTTCGCCGCGGTGAAAGAGCAGGGCGAGAGCGTGTCGTTGGCGACGGTCTACAACACCCTGCGCGCGTTCTGCGATGCCGGCTTGATGCAGGAAGTCACCGTCGACGGCACCCGCAGCTACTTCGATACCAACACCCACGATCACCCGCATTTCTACTGGGAAGACGACGGTCACCTGACCGACGCGCCCGCCGAGGACATGGTGATCGCCCGTCTGCCCGATGCGCCCGATGGCGCCGAGATCGCCTCGGTCGATGTGGTGATCCGCCTGCGCAAGCGCGGCTGAGCGCCCGCGCTTTCTGCGGTATTGTGCGTCTTCTCTGAGAGATACGGCCCGACAGTTTCGTGATCGGAACCCGGGTTCGGGCGACGTCGTTGATCCTGCAAAAGGAGACGACACATGACCCGCACACTCACGCTTCGCAGCATCACCCCGGTCACCCACGACACCTACCAGCTCGATTTCGACCGCCCCGAGGGGTTCGACTACGCCCCCGGGCAGGCGGTCGACATGGCGCTCGACAAGGACGGCTGGCGCGACAGCGCACACCCGTTCACCATGACCTCGCTGCCGGGCGACGAGACTCTGCAATTTGTCATCAAATCCTACCCGGAGGAGGCCGAAGGCCACGAAGGCATGACCGCGCGCGTTGCCAAGCTGCAACCCGGCGACACGGTGTTGGTCGAGGATCCGTGGGGAGCGATTCATGACGAGGGCGACGGCGTCTTCATCGCCGGAGGCGCCGGCGTGACCCCGTTCATCGCCATCCTGCGCGAGAAGCTTGCCAGCAAGGGCACGCTCGAGGGCAACACGCTGGTGTTCTCGAATAAGGCGGAACGCGACATCATCCTGCGCGACGCCTTCGACAAGATGCCCGGACTGAAGACCTGCTTCATCGTCACCGACGAAGAGGACAGCCCGCTGCACCGCGGCCAGATCGACGCCGCGCTGCTGAAAGAGCACGTCAGAGCGGGCAAGGACAAATGCTATATCTGCGGCCCCGACGCGATGCTCGACGATATCGCCGAGGCGCTGAAATCCATCGACGTGCCTGAGGGCGACATCGTCATGGAAGAGTTCGACTGAGGCTCAGGGCCTCAGATCGCGCGTGTAAAAGAGATCGGTCTCGGGTCCCTCGGGGCCGATCACCGTGTTGGGCATCCGCCCGTGCCTGACGAAGCCGTGGCGCTCGTAGAACCGGATGGCGCGGGCGTTGCGCTCGGCCACGCAAAGCTCGAGCTGCCAGACCCCGAGCGGGCGCACATGATCGACGATCGCGCCGAGCAACTGTTCCGCGGCGCCGGACCCGTGCAGCGCCGTGCGGATGTAGAAGGCCCCGATCTCCACCCGGTGCGCGGCACGCGCGAAGGGCAGGCGGCGCAGCCCCACCATCCCGCAGAGCGTGTCGTCGTCGAGAAGGCCGAGCGTCATGCCCTCGGACAGGGTCTTCGCCACCGTCTCTTGCGTCAGCGCCTGCACTTCCTCTGGCGTGCTGCAGAAGGCGGCTGGATAGCTCTCGACCGCCTCGAGGCAGAGCGCCGTCCAGGCGGCCGCATCCTCGGGCCCGAGCGCCCGGGTGCTCAGAACCACTGGCCCGGCTCCATCAGCCCGAGATCGAGCAACTGGCGCGAGTGCCATTCGAACTCGGTCGAGTTGTGCCAGCGGAAATCGCGGATGTCGAAGGTGCTGCCCGGGTTGCGCTTCAGCGCCTTGGCGGTGCGGAACGAGACCAGCGACGCGGTCAGGTTGTTGTGCCACGGGCAGGCATAGGTGTTGTACTCCTCGTCCGAGAAGGTGTGGTCGTCGCGCAGTTTCAACCCCGGCTTGGCCCGGAACAGGGCGATGCGGTCGATCTTGCGCCGCTCCTCGGGCACGTGCTCCTCGTAGCGCCAGCGCAGCCCGCCGAAGAAATCGAGCTGCCTGTCCTTGGGGTGGTTGTGCCGCGCCGGATCGTTGCGGGCCTGGGCGTAATAGCCCGACCGGTCGAGGAAGGTCTCGTCGAGCGACACGGCGTTCGGGAAGCGCTGCAGATCGCCGGCATAGAGGTCGATGACGTAGGTGAGCATCGCGTCGCGCCGTTCCTCGGCGTGGAAGGCGAGCATCTCGCTTACCGAGCGGGTCTCGCAATAGGGGTAGAACAGGTACTCGGCGTTGTAGCAGTAGAACATCCAGAGCCCCGGCCCGGCGGCGACCACCGCGTCGACCGCTTCGGGCACCGCCCGCTCGGCGGTCAGGTCATAATCGATCCGGTGCACGCGGTCCTGCAAATCCCGTGCCATGTCGAACAGCGGGGACATGAAGGCGATGACGCATTTGAAGCCCGATTGCAGGCAGTGGCGCAACGTGGTGTCGATCTCGACCGCATCCTCGCAGAACACCATCGCCACCGGCCCGGCGCCGAGCGCGGTTTTCGCGCTGCCGATGAACTCTGCCAGGCTGTTGTGATGCATCGTCTGTCTCTTTGCCGGATGTGGTCTCAAGGATTGGTGAATTTGCGGGGCTTTGCAAGCAACCGAACCGTGTCTCCTGCGGCGATGTGGCCCCAGTAGGTATTTGAAAACCAGAGAAGACAGGGGCGCCGAGCCTGACATGGGCCGCTCTCTCGGGCTTCGTCGCGCCATTGTGGGTCCTCAGGCGTCGGCCACGCTCCGGTACCGGACAGGCAAGGGGGACACGCCCCTGTTTCTTCTGGCCAAAAATATCCCCGCCGGAGGCAGGCCGGCGCGCGCGGCCGGGCGCGGCGACCGGGATCCGCGCCGTCGTCCCGGGCCCATGCACGCATGAGGACGCCGACACCCTTTTCACGCAGCCCGTTTTGCGCTATCCGCGCGCCCTTGAACCGCGCGACCGGGAGTCCCTCTCATGACCCAGCCCAAGAAGCTCTTCATCAAGACCTATGGCTGCCAGATGAACGTCTATGACAGCGAGCGCATGGCCGAGGCCATGGGCGGGCAGGGCTATGTCCAGACCGACAGCCCCGACGACGCCGACATGATCCTGCTCAACACCTGCCACATCCGCGAGAAGGCGGCGGAGAAGGTCTATTCCGAACTCGGCCGCTACAAGGGGCTCAAGGCCGAGCGCCCGGATCTCAAGATCGGCGTGGCGGGCTGCGTGGCGCAGGCCGAGGGCGAAGAGATCATGCGCCGCCAGCCGATGGTCGATCTGGTGGTCGGTCCGCAGAGCTATCACCGCCTGCCCGAGCTCGAGGCCAAGGCG
>NZ_JBYNAH010000409.1:0-1797 GCF_059781815.1 Salipiger sp.
GGCGCCGGGGGCGCGGGCGGTTGCGGCGTGCCGAACAGCGCCGGCCAGGAGCGCGGCTCGGGCGCGTCGCCGGCGCTGGCCGGGGGCTGGATGATGGCGGTGTGGAACGCCGCCGCCTGCTCCTCCGGCGGGCTGGAGAGCTCGTGCCACAGCGCCTGGCCCGCCAGCGCGGCGGCGGCCAGGGCCGGCAGCATCAGCAGGGCGGCAAGCAGGCGCATGGGTCACACTCCGTGGCGGTGTCGGCGGTCGGCGGCTCGCGTCAGTGGACGAAAATCGCAGATCATGCTACCGCAGGGACAACGAATATACAAAAAAGAGCAGAAAATGCAGGCGTTTTCCATCGCGAAGCTCGCGGGTTTCGGCCTTGCGGTCGTGGTTCTTGGCAGCTGTGGCGTTTCCGCCCCGTCTGGCGGGGCGATGAACTTCCGCAACCAGTATGCCACCGCGCGCAATGCGCTGGAGGCGGGGAAATATTCCCAGGCGCAGCGCGCCTATGCCCGGCTGCTGCCGCAGGCCGGTCCGCTGACGCCGCGGCTCCGGCTCGAATACGCCCACAGTTACCTGCGTGCCGGCGATTATGCCCGCGCCGCCAGCGAGGCCCGCGCGGTCGCCGCAACCGAGACCGGCGCCGGCCGCAGCGCGGCGCTGGCGGTGATCGGGGCGGCCGAGCACGAGATCGGGCTGGCGCTGCTCTCCGAAGGCGAGACGGCGGCGGGGCAGACCCATCTCGCGGCCGCCGGGACGGCGCTCGGGGAGCTGCTCGCCGAGCATCCCGAGCTCGATCCGCTGGGCTCTCTGGCCGGGCGCAAGGCCAGCATCGACGTGCGGCTGTCGCGGCTCTGATCCGGCCTAATCGCGCGGTGACAGGGTCAGGCGCGCGGCCACCAGGCCGGGGCGTTCCAGCGCCTCGAGCCGCAGGCTGCCGATGCGGTAGCCCCAGCCCGGATCCATCCGGCTGAGCCAGCCGGCCAGTGGCACGAAGGGCACCTCGTCGAAGCTCAGCTCGACCTCGTCGCCGGCGCGGGTGGCCAGCGTGCTCACCGCGCCGCGCAGCCCGGCCGTGATCAGGCTCTGTTCGATGCCGCTCGAGCCGATCGGCGGCCCCGCCTCGGGCGCCGCTCCGGCCTCGGCTGGGATCTCGGCGATCCGCGCCGCGACCCAGTCCTGCAGCGCCAGCGCCTCCGCTTCCGCGCGCTCGGCCCCGATCCGGCGCTCGTGCAGCGGCAGCAGCAGGCCGAACACCACCGCGAGCGGCAGCACCCCGAAGACCAGCAGCCCCAGCAGCAGCCGTTCGCGCGGGGCCAGGCGCAGCAGCAGGTCGATCAGGCGGTTGCTCATCGCGGGGCCTCCGGGCCGGGGGCGAGGCGCAGCTCGCTGCGCACGCCGTCGCGGCTGTCCTCGGTGCGGGAATCCGCCACCGTCACCGCCAGCCCGCCGGCGCGCAGATCCGCGGCAAGGGTCTCTACGGCGGCGAAATCCGGCAGGTGCAGCACCACCGCCAGCCCGTCGGCGGCGCCATAGGTGACCAGCTCGGTGCGGGCCGGGCTGGCGGCCAGCAGGTCGGCGGTCCGGGCCAGCAGCTCCAGCGCCGTCTCGGCCTCCCCTGCAGCCCCCCCGGCGCGCATCCCCGCCAGCGCCCGCGCGACCTGGCTGCGGATGTCGAGCAGCGGGCCGGAGGGCAGGAAGTGCTGCCGCACCAGCGCCTCGGTGGCGGCGGCGGTGGCGGCGGTCCGGGCCTCGCTCCGGGCGATGGCGCTGCGCTCCCACCAGGGCACGTGGCGCGGCGCGCCGGGCGCA
>NZ_JBYNAH010000262.1:0-2037 GCF_059781815.1 Salipiger sp.
GATCGGGAGGAGCGCGGAGACGTGCGTCACGATCGCCACCGCCTTGGCCAGCGCCTGGCGCTGCACCCCGCGCAGATGCGGCACGAGGCTGCGGTCAGAGCCTTTCGCGACGGTCGCGCCGGTGCCCTGCGGCACGGCATAGGCGGTGTGCATGCGGATGGTGCCGCGCAGCTTCTCGGCCACCGCCATCTGTTCGGGTTTGCCCATGCCCTCGGGCACCTCGGTGATCTGCGCCAGATCGTAGATCGCCGGCGTGGTGAAGGAGGCGAGCTCCCAGCCGGTCTCGCCCAGCACATCGAGCAGTTCCGGCACCGAGAAGGCGCGGTCCTGCCCGTGCAGCAGCAGGTCGTAGAAGCCCGCGTCGCTCTTGTGGTGATCGCCGAGGTTGCGGTTGCTGGCGAAGGGATGGCCCTCGGGCAGGGTCGCGGCGATGGTCTTGGCGCGCGCCAGCCGCTCTTCCGGTGGCAGCCCCTCGAAAAGCGCGCCAAAGGCCTCCTGCAGCGGGTAGACGCCGGAGCGGCCATAGGGCGCATAGACCATGAAGCCGAGCCCGCCACCGGGCGCCAGCGCGGCGCGCAGGGCGCGGAAGCCCTCGGCGGGATCGGGGAGGTGATGCAGCACTCCGCAGCAGTCGATGTAGTCGAACTGGCCGTACTCGGCGGCGTCGAGCAGGCTGGCGGTATGGAAGGCGATGTTCGACAGCCCGCGCATGGCGGCGCGCGCCTCGGCCACGGCACGCGAGGCGGTGGAGAGATCGAGATAGGTGATCTTCGCCGCGACCCCCGCCTTGTCGAGCAGCGTGGCGAGCTGGATCAGGCCGTCGCCGGTGCCGCCGCCCGCCACCAGCACGCTCAGCGGCTGCGACCAGTCGCGTTTGCCCCGCCAGAGGAAGTGATCCATCTCGAGCGGGTGCGAGGGCGAGCCGGTGATCAGCCGGGTCTTCTCGTCCTCGGGATCGCGCTCGGGATAGGGAAAGGCTTCGTATTGTTCCTTGACGCTGACCATCCGGCGCGGCCCTCCTTGATGCGGGCGCGACCCTGCCACGGCGCTCCGGGATTGTCCAAGCCTCAGCGCGCCTTGCGGGCGATCTCGATCTTGGCCTCGAGCAGCGACATGTCCTGCATCAGGCGCCTGCGCGCGCTGCGGTCGGCGGTCTCGCGCAGCTCCTCGCGCAGCCGAGCAAGCTCGCGCGAGAGCGAGACGAACTCGGGCACCGCGCCGTTGTCCTTCAGGATGCGGTTGAGGACCGCGTTCTCGGGATCCTCGCAGGCGGGCAGCCGCTTGCCGGCGCCGGGGAGGTTGTCGAAGGCGCCCTCGCCCTCGGCCTTGGCGATGCGGGCATTGATCAGGTCGATCAGCGGATGGTCCATCAGCCTCTCCCGGGCGGTGCGTGGCGCTGCGGGCAAGGATGCCGCAGATCGCCCGGCGCTTCCAGCCCCCGCGCGGCCTAGCGGCGCAGCGCCTCGACCGCGCGGGTCATCAGGTCGAGGAAGGCGAGGCGCTCGGCCTCGCTCATTTCGGCGGTGGCGCGGGCGTTGACCGCATGCGCCTCGGCCTGCGCCGGCCCCTGCAACTCGCGGGCACGCTCGGTCAGGTGGATGGTGCGGGCGCGGCCATCGCCCTCGTGGGCGCGGCGCTCGATCAGCCCGTCGCGCTCCATGCGCTTGAGCGTGTTGGCCATGGTGGCCTGCTCGACATCGAGCCGCTGCACGAGGTCGCGCTGGGTCAGCCCGTCCTCGCGCCAGAGCTCGAGCAGGCACTGGAATTGTGCCGGCGCCAACCCCATCGGGTTGATGCGCTCGGCCAGCGCCTGGGCAAACAGCCGGGCCTGATGATTGGCGAGGTACCCGGCGGAGCGGGACTTGTCGAAATCCTTCATGCGCCCTGCCTAGCAGCGCCGCAATCGTAAGGCTATCGGCAGTTTCGAGAGAGCGGCGCGTGCAATTTCGCCTGTCCTTCGCGGCGTGGGGGGGGGGGGGGGGGGGCGGCCGGCCCCCCCCCGCGCCCCCCCCGAGAGAGGGCGAGGAAAGGACCGGG
>NZ_JBYNAH010000262.1:2047-6762 GCF_059781815.1 Salipiger sp.
AATTTCGGCTGTCCTTCGCGGCGTTGGGGGCGCTGCCCCCGTCGCGGCAAGCCGCGACTCCCCCGGGATATTTCTTGCCAGAAGAAACCCGGGGCGGGAGCGCTCCCGGCTTCTCTTCGTCAAAAATACTCCCGCCGGAGGCCGGCCGGACCGCGCGGCCTGGCGCCGATCCCGGGGATCTGCCCCGCCGGACCAGGGCAGTGGACATGAAAAGGGCGCGCGGAGTGTCCCCCCGCGCGCCCCTTGGGATCCTGTCGGCGTGACGGGTTATTCCTTCACGGTGATGCGGCCATCGGTGTAGGGCGTGTAGGGCGCGTTGGCGGCAAGGTATTCCGCCGTCACATCCGCCAGATCGGGGCCGAAATCATAGGCGTTCTCGGCGTTGACGAACATCTTGTAGCCGTCGCCGCCATTGCGGACGTAGTTGTTCGACACCGCGCCATAGGTGGCCTCGGGGTCGACCGGTTCGCCGCCGACCATGACGTCGGAGATGCGGCTGCCCGGCTCGGCCGAGGGATCGACGGTGAAGGACATGCCCGCGACCTGCGGGAAGCGACCGGCGCCCTCTTCCATCTGGCTGGCGCCGTTCTCGAGCGCCTCCACAAGCGTCGCGCCGGTGATCTGGAAGGTCGAGAGCGTGTTCTGGAACGGCAGCACCGTCAGCACCTCGCCCATGGTCACCTCGCCGGCATCGATCGAGGCGCGCAGGCCGCCGCCATTGGCGATGGCGATCTGGATACCCTGGTCCTTGACCCGGTCGAGCATGGCATCGGCCACCAGGTTGCCCATCGGGCATTCCATTGCCCGGCAGACATCGCGCGAGCCGTTGATCTCGTCCGAGGTCTCGGCCACCACCTCGTTGCGGATCTCTTCCAGCGGCGCGGCGGCCTCTGCAATGCGCGCCTTGGTGCCCTCGTCCTCGGAAACGCTGGCATCCATGATGATCGGCGCGCCGGAGGCCGAAACCACCTTGCCGTCATCGTCGAAGCTCACGTTCAGCTCGCCGAGGAACTTGCCGTAGGCATAGGCCGAGACGATGGCCGTGTCGCCCACCATGGTGGGATAGGGCCCCTCGGCACCGTCCATCTCGCCCAGCAGCGTGTTGGAGTGGCCGCCGACGATCACGTCCACGCCGGTGGTGTTCTCGGCGACCGAGAGGTCGACCTTGTAGCCCGAGTGCGACAGCACGATGATCTTGTTGACGCCCTCTTCGGTCAGCTTGTCGACCTCGCCCTGCACCGCGTCGGCAGGGGGCGTGAAGATCACGTTCGGCCCCGGCGAGGCGAGCTCGTCGGTGTCCTGCGGGGTGAGGCCGATGAGGCCGATCTTCTCGCCGTTTTTCTCGATGATGGTCGACTTCATGATCGCGTCCGCGAGCAGCGGCTCGCCGGAGATGTCGGCGTTCGACATCAGCACCGGGAACTCGACCGAATCGACGAAGCCGCGCAGCACCTCGGGGCCGTCGTCGAACTCGTGGTTGCCCACGGTCATCGCGTCGTAGCCCATCTTGTTCATCATCTCGGCGGCGAGCTTGCCCTTGTAGTAGGTATAGAACAGCGTGCCCTGGAACTGGTCGCCGCCATCCACCAGCAGGTAGTTGTCGAGACGCGCCTTGGCGTCCTCGAGCGCGGTCACCAGGCGGGCCGACCCGCCAAAGCACTTGCCCTCGGCGTTGTCCTCTTCGCCGCAGGTCGAATCGTACTTGCTGATCGGCTCGAACCGGGAGTGGAAATCGTTGGTGTGAAGAATGGTCAGCGAATACTCGGCGCTCGCAGCACCCGCGGTGAGCGCAAGCGCGGCGGCGCTGGTCAGCAGACGGAAATTCATCGGAGAAACCTCTCTGTGGGCGTTATTATGACAGAAGTGTTGCAACGCTTCCGCGAGCGAGTCAAAGCACGGCTTCACCTGACGTAGCGCCCGCCTGTCACAACGGCGCGACACCGCCCAATCCGGGCGCGGCGGAGTGCCGGCCCTAAACGGTCCAGCCGCGGACCAGCGTGCGCGCCATGCCGGCGGTGTCTGCGTCGAGCCGGTCGACCAGCAGGTGCAGCCACGCCATCGCCATCACCGCGCGCGCCATGTCGGCCGACGGCACCTCGGAGGAAAGCTCACCGCGGGCGGTGGCGCGGTCGAAGAGCTCGGAAAGACTGGCGAGCCGGTCCTGCCGGTAGGCTTCCAGCGCCTCGCCGACCTCGGCGTCCCCCTGTGCCTCGGCGATGATATGGCGGAAGATGCGCCCTTCGGGGCGGCTCCAGTGACCGAAAAGCGTGTCCAGGAACCCCTTCACATCGCCTTCGAGCGTGCCGGTATCGGGATAGCCCGCGATGCGCTTCTGGCGCTGATAGACCGCCATCAGCAGCGCGCCGCGTGTCGGCCACCATCGGTAGAGCGTGGCCTTGCCGGCGCGGGCGCGGCGCGCCACCGCCTCCATGCTGAGCCCGGAGATGCCCTTTTCCTCGACAAGTGCGACCGCGGCATCGAGCACGGCGGCCTCGGTCTCGGGGTTGCGGCGGGCGCCGATGGAGGCTCGTTTTGCGGTCATTGGCGATGGATCCGGTCTTTTTTCCCGTCTTACGTCTTTACACGCCCCAAGACCAGCCCTTATAGAAACGATACGTTCCGTTCTTATTCCTCCCCAACCAAGGACTCGCGCATGACCATTGCCGCCCGCCCTCCGTCCCGCACCCGCCTCGCCATCTTCGTCTTTCTCGGAGTCTACCCGCTGGTGACGGCGTTGATCTATGCCCTCGCCCCGCTCACCACCGGCTGGGAGATCTGGCAGCGCAACCTCGTGATGGTGCCGATCATCGTCGCGACGATGATCTGGGTGATCATTCCCCGCATCCACCGCCATTGCGGGCGCTGGCTGTAACAGACGGGTGCGACCCCGCCGGGGATTGACCGGCGGGGCGTTCCCGGTCATCTGGAGGCCATGCTGATCTACAAAATCCTGAGGTCCGGGGAATGGGCCGCGCTGCAGGCCGAGGCCGAGACCACCGGTGCGCCGGTGGACGTGGCCGACGGCTATATCCATTTCTCCACCCTCGAGCAGGTGCGCGAAACCGCCGCGAAGCATTTCGCGGGCGTGGACGGGCTCTACATCCTCGCCTTCGAGGCAGACGAGCTCGGTGATGCACTGACATGGGAGCCCTCCCGCGGCGGAGCGCTGTTCCCGCATCTCTATGGTCCGCTGAGGCTCGCGGATGTGCGCTGGTCGCGCCCGCTGCCGCTCGGCCTCGGCGGCCATGTGTTTCCGGATGACATGACATGAGCCTGATCGAACGCGCCGGCCTCACGGTGCTGCACCGCATCGACCCGGAGGCCGCGCATGGCCTCGCCATGATGGCCCTGAAGATGGGTCTCGCCCCTGCCCCCGGCACGCTGACCTCCGAGCGGCTGCGCTGCCGGGTCGCGGGGCTGGAGCTGGCCAACCCGGTGGGGCTTGCGGCCGGCTTCGACAAGAACGCCGAGGCGCTGTCGGGGCTGGCGAAATCCGGCTTCGGCTTTGTCGAAGTCGGCGCCGCCACGCCCCGCCCGCAGCCCGGCAACCCCAAGCCGCGGCTGTTCCGGCTGATGCAGGAGCAGGCCGCGATCAACCGCTTCGGCTTCAACAATGACGGCATGGAGGCGATCGCCGGCCGGCTGGCGCATCGCCCGCGCGACATGGTGCTGGGGCTCAATCTCGGCGCCAACAAGGACAGCGCCGACCGCGCGGCGGATTTCGCGCAGGTGCTGGCGCGCTGCGGCAACGATCTCGATTTCGCCACGGTGAACGTGAGCTCGCCCAACACCGAAAAGCTGCGCGACCTGCAGGGCAAGGACGCGCTCTCGGCGCTGCTCGCCGGCGTTCTGGCAGCGCGCAACGGCCTGGCAAAGCCGATCCCGGTGTTTCTCAAGATCGCCCCGGATCTCGACGAGACGGGGCTGAGGGATGTGGCCGAGGTGGCGCTGGCCTCCGGCATCGACGGCATCATCGCCACCAACACCACGCTCTCGCGCGAGGGGCTCAGCTCGCCCTTCGCAGCGCAGGCGGGCGGGCTCTCGGGCCAGCCGCTGTTCGAGAAATCCACCCGCGTGCTGGCGCGGCTGTCGCAGCTGACCGAGGGCAAGCTGCCGCTGATCGGCGTCGGCGGCGTGGGCTCGGCCGAGCAGGCCTATGCCAAGATCCGCGCCGGCGCCTCGGCGCTGCAGGTCTACACCGCGCTGGTCTTCGGCGGCATGAGCCTGATCCCTGAGATCGTGCGCGGCCTCGACGCGCTGCTGGCCCGCGACGGTTTTGCCTCCGTCGCCGAGGCGGTGGGCACCGGCCGGGAGGACTGGCTATGATCCTCTGGCACAATCCCCGCTGCTCGAAATCGCGCGAGGCGCTGGCGCTGCTCGAGGCGAAAGGCGTCACCCCCGAGATCCGCAAATATCTCGAAGACGCGCCGTCCTACGAGGAGCTCAAGGCGGCGCAGACCGCCCTAAACCTCCCCGCGATCGAGATGATGCGCACGAAGGAGCCCGCCTTCCGCGAGATGGGCCTGAGCAAGGACGCCGACGACGACACCCTGCTGCGCGCCATGGCCACCCAGCCAAAGCTCATCGAACGCCCGCTCGCAATCGAAGGCGCCCGCGCCATCCTCGGTCGCCCCCCGGAAAAGGTCCTCGACCTGCTCTGACCGCCAGCCAGACGCCCCCGTCTTCTTTGGTTCAAAAATACCTCGGGGGTGAAT
>NZ_JBYNAH010000410.1:0-1786 GCF_059781815.1 Salipiger sp.
TAACAGAGATCAACGATCGTCGGGATGCACCCAGGCGTATTTGTCCATGCCGCGATCCAGTCGCGTGTGGGCCAGTGCATTGGTGAAGTTCGAGATCAGCTTGGCAGCCAGTCCCGTCAGCACGTCCAGCGCCGCCTTGTGGTCATAGCCCGCATCCAGAAACGCCTGCAGGCGGTCGTCGCCGATATGGCCGCGCTTCTCAAGCAACTCTCGGGCAAAGCTTTGCAAAGCCGCCAGCTTGGGGTCGGCCAGCGTTCGGCCTTCGCGCAGATCGTCGATGACGTCATCGGGCATCTTGGCCCGTTTCATCATCATCGTGTGCCCGGCCATGCAGTAATGGCAGCGATTGATGAAGTTCGAAGTCATGAAGACCACCTGCGCCTCGAGCAACGTGAACGAGCTGTGCTTGAGGAACAGGTCGAACGCCTTTTGATAGGTCTCGTAAGTCACCGGGCTTTCGGCAAACAGCGCGTGCAGGCTGATCAGACCGCCAAATTCGGCCACGGTCCGATCAATCAGAAGTTTCGAATCTTCGGGAGCGGTGTCCTTGGTGTGATAGGTAAAGGCGGTGACAGTAGCGTCTGTATCGAGCATGACTCAATCCTTGTTCACATCGGAAGAAAAACGAGCGGCATTCGCCTTGGCCGCCGCATCAATATCACCCTTGCCGAAGGCCGAAGGACGTGGCTCGGGCAATTGCAGAGCCTCCTGCACTCTCGGCATCGCATCGAGCCGGGCGAACCAAGCCTGAAGGTTGGGCAAGCCTTCGATATCCACGGTCGCCCAGAAATAGCTGCGCGCCCAAGGATAGGTGGCGATATCGGCAATCGACATCTCGCCGCCGACCAGCCAGTCGCGACCCTTGAGCCGCGTATCCAGCACTTCCAGCAAGCGGCGGCTTTCGGCCACGTAGCGGTCGATGGCATAAGGCACCTCATCGCCATTGGGCTTGGCGATGCGCTGAAAATACATCGCCTGCCCCATGATCGGACCTATATGGCCGACCTGAAAGAACAGCCATTGCAGCGTCTCGGACCGCTCCACCGGGTCGGAGGACAGGAACCGCCCATATTTTTCGGCCAGGTGCCACAGGATTGCCCCGCTTTCAAAGATCGCGCGCCCTTCGGCCCGATCCCAGATCGTCGGGATCTTGCCGTTCGGGTTCATCTTCACGTAGTCGGGAGCGTGCTGTTCCTTCTTCGAGAAGTCGACATTGACCAGCTCGTAGTCGATCTCGGCCTCGTGCAGGAAGATGAGCGGCTTCCACCCGTTCATCGTGTTCGCGGTGTAGAGAACGATATCAGGCCGCGGCATGTTCGGCCTCCGAGAAGACGGCACCCAGATGGGCATCGAAGCGAGCGAAGTCAGCCTCGATTTCCGGATTCTTCATCACGTCGAAAGCGGCAAAGGTCGGCAACGGGGTCATGTCAAAGAATTGAGCATTCAGGTGCAGAGGGCGTAGAAGATCGTCGACGCTACCACCTTGGAAGAAGGGCTCTGATGGATCGTCGAAAGCCTCGCGCGGGGCGTTGAAAGTGACTGACAGCATGTATTTGGTGCCGGTCAGCGTGCCGCCCATGCCATAGTTTTCCTTGGGTGCCTCTGGGGTGCGACCGTCGCCGTTGGTCAGTCGACCGTCCATACCGACGGTGTAGACCTCGTCCATGTATTTCTTGAACGACCACGGCGCGCCCATCCAGTTGATCGGGAATTGCATGATCACCGTGTCGGCCCAGATGTGGCTTTCGACCTCGGCATTGGCGTCGTAGCCTTCGGCCCCGGTGGT
>NZ_JBYNAH010000263.1:0-6692 GCF_059781815.1 Salipiger sp.
GTCGCAAAATGATGCCGACGTCCATGCTACCATGACGCGAGAGAGGGGGACTCTGATCTGCGGGAAAAGAGGCGACGTCCGGCATCTTGGCCGAGCGCCGCAGCTTGTCGCGCCAGGCACGGTGTCACCCCCGCCAGACCGGGAGAACGGGATCATGCAGCTTCTACGCACTCTTGCCTCCGCGCTCGTCGCGGGTGTGATCGCGGCACCGGTGAGTGCGCAAGACTGGGAGGTCCAGATCACGCCCTATGCCTGGCTCTCCGGCCTGTCGGGGGATGTCGGATCGATCCCGGGGCTGCCCGCCGGGAGTGTCGACCTGTCGTTCGGTGATGTTCTCGATGATCTCGATTTCGCCGGAATGCTGCTCGCCAGCGCGCGCAATGGACCTTGGGTGATCTATCTCGACACGACGTACGTGCGCACCTCCTCGACCGAGACGCTGGGCGGCATCGTCTTCGACAAGGTCGACGTCGAGAGCGAGACGACAACGCTGTCGCTCGCGGCGGGTCGGGTGCTGGCAGAGACCCCGCAAGGCTCGCTCGACGCCTATCTCGGGGCCCGGGCCTGGTGGCTCGAAAACAGCTTCGATCTGAGAGCTGTCGGTGGTGGACGGTCGCGCCGGACGGAGACCGCGAACTGGGTTGATCCGCTGATCGGCCTGGCAAGCCGGTACCGCGTGGCGGAGCGCTGGACGCTGTTCGGCGCGCTCGAAGCCGGCGGCTTCGGGGTGGGCGCCGAGAGCGAATGGTCGGTTATCGCGGGCGCGACCTGGCAGGTGAGCGGCTCGGTCGGGGCGTCCTTCGGCTGGCGTCATCTCGAGGTCGATTACGACGAAGGCGGGGTGGTGTTCGATGTGCGCCAGTCGGGACCGGTGCTCGGTGCGACATTCCGGTTCTAGAGACCGGTATGACGAAGGGAAGGGGGCGGGCGCGCACGTCCCGCTCCAAGGGACGTTTGGGAGTGTCCCCGTGCAAGCCGACGCGCAGGGCGGGCGGCTTTGGCGCGGCGACGATGCATGAGGAGATTTCGATGAAGAGACCCAGCCATATCGGCACTGTCGCGGGCGTTTTTGCGGCGTTTTGCGCGGCAGCGGCCAGCGCAGATTTCGCCGAGGACAATCTGAGCGAACTGATCGCGGCCCGCGAGATCCCGATCACGATAGACAATTTCACCCGCGCGGCGACCGACATCGAGTTTGCCAAGTATATCGCGCTCGCTGGGGGGCTGAACCGCTTCTACCATTTCCGCGAACCGACGCCCGTCGACAACCAGCCGACCGTCAGCATGAATCGCGACACGCTCTACAGCGCGGCAATCGTCGACATCAGCGAGGGCGCAACCCTGACCCTGCCCGACGTTGGTGATCGCTACATGTCGGCGATGGTCGTCAACCAGGATCACTACATCAACGAGGTGTTCCATGGCGGAGGCACCTACGCGCTGGACGTGGAGACCTTCGACACGCCCTACGTCGCGGTCTACCTGCGCGTGCTCATGGATGCCTCGGACCCGGCGGATGTGGCCGAGGTCAACGCGATACAGGACCGGATGGCGATCGAGGCCGCGTCGGCACGGCCCTTCATCCTGCCGCCCTACGATGAAGAGAGCTACGAGCGTCTCGTGTCTGCCCTCATCGGCCTGGCGCCATTCTCTCCCGACAGCACCCGCGTCTTCGGCGCGAAGGGGGAGGTCGAACCGGTGCGCCACCTTGTCGGCACGGCCGTCGGCTGGGGCGGCCTGGCGGAGGACGAGGCGCTTTATGTCGGCGTCGACCCGCGGCTGCCGGTCGGCGCCTACCGGATGGAGGTGCCCGCAGATGTGCCGGTCGGCGCGTTCTGGTCGATCAGCCTTTACAACGCGCAACGCTTCTTCCAGCCCAACGCGCTGGGAGCCTACACGGTCAATTCGGTCATGGGCACGCGCAACGCGGATGGCTCGATGACCGTCCATTTCGGCGCATGCGAGGACGGGCGGGTCAACTGCCTCCCGCTCATGGACGGCTGGAACTACACCATCCGCCTGTACCAGCCCGCCCCCGAGATCCTCGACGGATCTTGGAGCTTCCCCGCCGTCGCGCCGGTCAACTGAGAGAAAGGAACGAGACATGAGACCCCTCCTACTTGCCCTCGCCCTCTGCGCGGCCGCGCCCGCCCTGGCCGAGGAGGTCACCATCAAGACCCTCGTCCGGGCGGAATCGGACACGATGATCCGCGCCAATCTGAGCACCTTCGGTGTCGGTCTGGGCGAGATCGCCCATGAACGCGCGCCGGTCTCGGCCGAGGCGCCGCAGCCGATCATCCGGGCCAATCAGGACACGCTCTATTCAGGGGTCGTGCTTGATCTGTCAGAGCCGGCAACGGTCACGCTGCCGGCGACCGACGGTCGCTTTCAGTCGATGCTGGTGATCAGCCAGGACCACTACGCCTTCGTCGAAGCGACGCCGGGAACCTACGAGCTGACCGAGGACGAGGTCGGCACACGCTTCGCCTTTGTCCTGTTCCGCACCTTCGTCGATGCCGGCGATCCCGACGACCTCGCCACGGCGCATGCGACGCAGGACGGTATCGTGCTCTCGGGCGGCGGCGAGGGACCGTTCGAAGCGCCGGATTGGGATCTCGAAAGCCTTGCCGAGGCGCGCAAGGCGGTGAACGATCTTGCCGCCGCGGTGGGCTTCGATGCCTCCCGCGCATTCGGACGCAAGGACGAGGTCGATCCGGTCGATCACCTCGTCGGCGCAATCGCGGGCTGGGCCGGGCAACCCGCCACCACGGCCGCCGCCGTGATCGGCAGTGTCGAAGCCAATGACGGCACGACGCCCTACGCGGTCACTGTGAAGGACGTGCCGGTCGATGCGTTCTGGTCGATCACCGTCTACGACGCCGATGGCTACCTCGCGCCGAACGCGCTTGGCCGGAACAGCTACAACCAGACCTCGGCCACGCCGAACGACGACGGCTCCTACACCATCCATTTCGGCGGCTGCGACGACGGGCGCGTCAATTGCATCCCCGTCACACCGGGCTGGAACTACACGGTCCGGCTTTACCAGCCGCGCGCCGAAATCCTCGACGGCAGCTGGACCTTCCCTGACCTGGTCCCGGCAAACTGAGGAGGGTTCCAGAGCGGAGCGGGGCAAACGGCGCGCCCGGGCGGACAGTGCGGTTTGGGTTTGTGGTGTCTGTGCCGTCTGCCGGAACACGCGCTCGTCCGACGGCTGTGGCCTGCCTGCCAGATCCGGTCCGTGCGGTCACGGCGGCGGCGGCAGAGCCCCGCGCGCCTGCACCAGCAGCAGCAGATCGACAAGCGCCTGCGGCCCGAGATCGATGGAGCCGTCGAGCGCGACGCCAAAGCCCCGCTCTTCGAGTTCCACCGGCTCGGCGCGGTGGAACTGCGGCGACAGAACCCCGATCTCCGGCGGCAGAGCAGGGCAGAGCGGCCGGTCTTCGAGCAAGAGCTGCACCGCCTCGAGCATGAGTGCGCGCGCCGCCTCGAGGCGTCCGCTTCCGGTTTCAAGCTGGCGGAAGGCGCCCGGCGGGTCGCGCTGCAGGTCGAGAAGCTGAAAGACGATGCAATCACCCGCCAGCTCGGTCGACAGGTCGGCCCTGACGCCGACCTCTTCCTCGCTCAGAAGCGCGCCGCGCTGCCACGAACCCGGCCCCGTGCGTTCGCAGTCGAAGCTCTCCACGTCGAGCATCCCCTTGGCAATCAGGTTGGCTCCCTCGGCTTCCGCCTCGAGGCTCTGCATCGTGATCCGCCCGCCGCAGGTGTCCACAAGCACTTCGCCCGCAACGATCTCCGGCAGGTGGGACTGGAGATCGCGCAGATCCAGAATGGTCTCGATCCCGATCCGGGTCGCGTCCACGGCGGCGAGACGGAGCTCGAGCCCGGTGTCGACCTCGACGTCGCGCACCGTCAGGCTGTCTTCGAAACGGAAGCCGGCCTGCCCGGGCCCCGGCAGCAGCAGGGTCGCGGTCCGGCGCTGCGGCCGGCCCGCTTCAAACAACGCGAGAACCTCGACCAGATTGGCCGCGTTCAGATCGACCGAGCCGGACAGGGCGGCGCCAACGCCGCCGGCCCCGATCTCTCTCAGGCCGGCGTCGCGAAACTCCGGATCGAGAAGCTCTACCGCAGCGGGGAGTTCGGGGCAGACGGGGTTCTCCTCCAGCGTCACGCGCGCCTTTTCGAGGATCGCCGCGCGGGCGCGCTCGGTGACACGGAACAGGTTCGCCAGCCCGCCGAGCAGCCCTTTCGGATCGAGCGTCAGATCCTCCAGCCGAAACGCGATGCAGTCCCCGGCCCGGCTCGCGCCGAGCGTGGCGTCTATGTCGATTGTCTGCGTCAGGAGCCGCAGCCCGCGACGCTCTTCCTCGGTGCCGCGCTTGCGGCACCAGTAGACCCGCGCGTCGGTACGGGCCCGCGAGCGGAGCTTGGCGCCGTCCGCCTCGGCGCCTGCAAACTGAATATCGAGCCCCAGTCCGCAGGCGGGATCCAGCGCGCCCGAGAGCAGGTCCGGCAGCGCCGCCTGCAGATGTCGCAGATCGACGAAAGCCTTGCCGCCTAGCCGGGTCTGGGTCTCCGGTGCGAACCCGAGATAGGCCTCGAGCGGGATGGTCCGGCCCCGGGCAGAGAAGGTATCTTCAACGCGGATCTCCACCTCGCCGGCATAGCTGGCCGGATCGACGGAGGCGTCGAAATCTACGGCGATGCGCGCGGGCGCGTCGTCGGCCGCGAAACCGCAGGCTCCGAGTGCCAGCGCCAAGGCCAATGCCGAGGCTTTCAGGATCGTATTTCCGGCCAAGAAGTTCATCGCACCCTCGCCCCAGTCCAGCGCCCTCTTCACCCATCATGCCGCATCGACGCTGGATTTCCATAGCGAACGACCCGCACTCGGGTTTTCGGGTTGCGTACGAATGCAACGGAGGAGGGCCGCCAGATGATACCGGGAGCCCGGGCAGAGCGGTCTATCGCCCCGCAATGGGCGTCGCTGATCGCCTCGTTCCCCGGAAGCCGGCGTGCCGAGCAGGATGTTTCAACGGAGTTGCGCTGCCGGGACGGTGAGAAGGGCCAGCCTGTGTGCCGCCGTGGATCTTTCCGCACGCAAGGCAGCGTGCAGGTCCTTCATGGCATGCCGGGGAGCGATGGCCCCTTGTCAATCCCAAGTAAATTTGTCAGAAAAAGCATGCCAGCCGGCCACGCCCAGCAAGCCTTACCTCATGTAACGCGACTTGCGGGCGGCCTTCGTCCCGCCGCCCGCCTTTTCATCGAGGTGACCGAGACAGAAAGGCCAAGCCGAGAGAGGTGCCATGATCCAACCCGAGAAGACGCCCGCCGCGCAGTCCTGCCGCAAGATCCGCCCCACGCATGACCTGCGCGGCACCGAGACCCTCGATCCGCTGATGCGCTGCGTGCTGACGGTGGCGCGGCTGCAGTTTCAGAGCTTCGCGACGCCGGAGCTGGAAAGCTGGACCCGCGCGTTGCCGCACGCCGAGCGGCTGTTTGGCCGCGAGGCCGCGCCGGGGCTGGTCTGCGGCGTGCAGAGAGCTGTGCAGGAGATGCGCCTGGCGCGGCACAGCGTGTTCCAGTTCTCCAACCCGGGCTGCCAGCGCTGCGCGGCGCGGCTCACCGGGCACGAGCGGCTGCTGATGAACACGCTGCGCGAGAGGATGGCGGGGCGACCGCAGCATGCGCAGGCCCATGCGATGATGCTCTGCGAGGGCAACGACACCGATGGCTTCCTTGCGGAGATCGCCGCGCTGTCGCAGATCCTGCAGGGGCTGCGCCTCTGACCAAAAGGCGGGGGCATCTTCGCGCCGCATTGCCGAAGCGGCGCTGGCCCGCCCGCGCCTCGGCATAGGCGCGGGTTGGGTGTCACCGATACGCGGGGTCGTGCAGACCCGTCAGGACCAGTAGGCGGCAGAGACGAACTCGCCCTTCTGCAGACCCTGTTCCGGCAGCCACGCCCGGGCCTCCAGCGCCTGCGCCTTCTCTCCCGCGAAGAAGACATACCGATCCTCGGCCGGCAGGCGCAGCGCCTTCAGCGCGGCCAGAGGCGTCTCGTCACCGCCCCGCAGCACCCAGCGCAGACTGACCCCCTCGGGATGCCGCACCGTCTGGATATCGTCGGAGGAGGGCACAAAGAGTACCGCCTCGCCACGGGTCGTCTCGGGCATCGCTTCGAGGATGCGGATCATCACCGGCATCGCGGTCTCGTCGCCGACAAGCCCCATCCAGCCGGCCATCTCGGGCAGGGCGCCGCCTCCGGGGCCGGTCATCGCGATCTCGCTGCCGGGCACGACACGGTCGCACCATTCGGTGACCCGCCCGCCCTCGTGGCGGAACACGTCAAAGGTGATGCGCGCGACGCTCCCATCGCTCTCGAACACGCGCGTGGTGTAGACCGGGCGGTGCCAGGCCGTCATGCCGCCGGGCCACTGCGTGGCGCCGGCCGCGTCGGTCTCGGGCCAGCCAGCCCCCTCGGGGCCGAAGAGCAGGCGGAAATGCAGCCCGCCTTCGGCAAAGCGCGCCAGATCCGGCCCCTCCATCACCACGCGGCTGTAATTCGGCGACAGGCGCCCTACCGAAACCACCCTCGCGCGCGACTGGTTGCCGGGCTGGCGCCCCGCGAGATCCTCCTGCCAGTGTGGCACCACGCCCTGTTCGGCGAGAGTTCGGGCCAGCAGGTCTCTCGCAAG
>NZ_JBYNAH010000264.1:0-6362 GCF_059781815.1 Salipiger sp.
CGCGGCGTTAGCCCCCCGCGGCCAGCGCAAGGGGCCGCGTCCGCGCCCGCCGCGCTGCGCCGCTCGGCGGAGATGCTGAAACAGACCGCGCTCAGCCTGGGCTGAGCGCGCCGTTCAGGCGATGATGTCGGGGGTCAGCCGATCCTCGATCAGGGCGATTTTGTCCTTCAGGAACAGCTTCTTCTTCTTCAGGCGCTGCAGCGTCAGCTGATCGCCGATACCGCGGTCCTGCAGGGCCGAAATTGCGTCGTCGAGATCGCGGTGTTCGCGCTTGAAAACCTCAAGCTCGACGCGCAGCACTTCCTCGGTCTTCATCGAGATGTCTTGCGGCGTCTCCATCCGGGCAAACTCCTTGCGATACAGACCCCTTAGATAGCAACTCCGATCGCTCTGGCAAAGCCCTTGCGGATATTCCGGGGGCTTCCCATATTGATTTCAGCCGGGTTGCCGAATGCGGGGCCCGGCGGACGGTCGCTTTCTGCAAAGGACATGTCATGAGCAAGATGACTTTGGGTTCCTACCCGCACATGCTCGGCTTCGAGCAACTCGAGCGCCTGCTGGAACGCACGGCGAAATCGAGCGAGGGCTATCCGCCCTTCAATATCGAACAGACCTCGGAATGCTCCTACCGGATCACGCTGGCCGTGGCCGGGTTCTCGGAAGACGACCTGTCGATCACTGTCGAGGATCGCCAACTGGTGATCCGAGGGCGGCAAGGTGACGACGGCAGCGAACGCATATTCCTGCATCGCGGCATTGCCTCGCGACAGTTCCAGCGCAGTTTCGTCTTGGCGGACGGCGTGGAAGTGGGCGAGGCTGTGATGGAGAATGGCTTGCTGCACGTGGATCTGACCATCTCCCGTCCCGAGACGGTGGTTCAGACGATCCGGATCAGAAAGGGGTAATCCGATGAATACCAAGTACGATTTCCACACACCGGGCGAAGAGCGCATCGTTTACGTGCGCGCCGTCGCCGCCGGAGACCTGCCCGAAGAGATCCAGGACCAGCTCGGCGGGCTTGAAACGCTCTACGCGGTGCACAATGCCGATGGCGAGCGTCTGGCGCTGGTGAAAGACCGCAAGCAAGCCTTCATCCTGGCCCGACAGAACGATTTTGCGCCGGTGACGGTGCACTGAAGACATGCGGCGGGGCGCGGCCCCGCCTGCCCCGGGGCCGGTCAGAGAGATGCGGCCCCGCTGCGGCGCCAGCGATGCAGGACATCGCCGCCGACCGCCCGAACCTCTTCCAGCTCGAAACGCGGTGCCTCGGCCAGACGGTCGACCCCCATGGCGCCGATCCCCGGACGGCCCTCGGCCCCCACGGCGATGCCTGCGGTGAAGCCCACCAGCTCGTCGACGAGATCTGCCGCCAGCAGCGAGGCGGCGAGCTGGCCGCCCCCTTCGCAGAACACCCGCGTCAGACCTTCCTTGCCAAGCGCGGCAAGCAGCGCCTGCGGGTCGATGCGGCCCGCGGTGACCTTGCACTGCAACAGCTTTGCGCCGCAGCTCTGCCACGCCCGCTTGGTCATGCCAGCGGCGTCAGAGCCATGCGCCAGCCAGACCGGCACCTCGCGCGCGGTGCTGGCGAGCGTGCTCATCAGCGGCACGTCGATGAGCCGCGAGACGATCACCCGCACCGGCTGCTGCACCTCGCCCCAGCCGCGCACGGTGAGCGCCGGATCGTCGGCCCGCGCCGTCCCTGCCCCCACCATCACCGCATCATGGCTGGCGCGCAGGCCGTGCACGTAGCGCCGCGCCTCCGGGCCGGTGATCCACTGGCTCTCGCCGGTGGCGGTTGCGATGCGACCATCGAAGCTGTTGGCGAGCTTCAGGGTGACGAGAGGCCGGCCCTGATCGTTGCGCAGGAAGAAACCGGCGTGATCGCGCGCGGCCTCTTCGGCGAGCACACCGGTGGTCACCGCGATGCCGTGCTTGCGCAGGTATTCGAAGCCCTGCCCCGAAACCCGCGCGTAATTGTCGGCGAGCGGCGCGACGACCCGCGCCACCCCTGCCTCGACCAGCGCATGGGCGCAGGGCGGTGTCTTGCCGTGATGCGAGCAGGGCTCCAGCGTCACATAGGCGGTGGCGCCGCGCGCCGCAGCGCCCGCCTGCGCCAGGGCCTGAGGCTCGGCATGGGGCCGGCCTCCGGGAGCGGTGGCGCCGCGCCCGACGACGCGGCCATCCTTGACGATGACGCAGCCGACCGCCGGGTTGGGCCAGCATTGGCCCATCCGTCGCCTGCCCAGCCGCAGGGCATGGGCCATGTGCGTGATGTCGTCGGTCACTTCTCCGCTTGCGCGCCTTCGGGCCGCAGTTCGCTGACGAACTTGTCGAAGTCATCCGCCGCCTGGAAGTTCTTGTAGACGCTGGCAAAGCGCACATAGGCGACGGTGTCGATGCGGGCGAGCGTCTCCATGACGATCTCGCCGATCTGCTTTGAGGGGATATCGGTCTCGCCGAGGCTCTCGAGGCGGCGCACGATGCCGCTGATCATCTGATCGACCCGCTCGGGTTCGATGGGCCGTTTCTGCAGCGCGATGCGGATCGAGCGCTCGAGCTTGTCGCGGTCGAAATCTTCGCGCCGACCGTTCGACTTGATCACCACGAGGTCGCGCAGCTGCACGCGCTCATAGGTGGTGAAGCGGCCACCGCAGGCCGGGCAGAAGCGACGGCGCCGGATCGACACGTGCTCTTCGGCCGGTCGGGAATCTTTCACCTGCGTGTCGATATGTCCGCAAAACGGGCAGCGCATGCCTGTCCCCCTATCCGTTCGTGTCTGCCTCGGCGTGGGGTTGAGCCCCACTTATCCACAGCCACTATAGGGGAGCCGCCAGAGATTGGGTAGAGGATAATTTGAGCAACTAGATGAGGGGGCAAAGCGCCGCGAAATCAGGCAAGATGCGCCGCGACTTCGCGTCTGTGCGGCGCATCCCGGTGTTCGAAAAGGTAAATTCCCTGCCACGTGCCAAGCGCCAACCGGCCGCGACGGACCGGGATCGACAGAGAGACCGGCATCAGCGCCGCCTTGATATGGGCCGGCATGTCATCCGGCCCCTCATAGGTGTGGGTGAGATAGCTCATCGACGGATCGCTCGACGGCGGCACAAGCCGATGGAAAAAGTTGCGCAGGTCTGTGCGCACCTCAGGATCGGCATTTTCCTGGATCAACAGCGAGGCCGACGTGTGTCGGACGAAAAGAGTGAGCAGCGCATCGTCGGCCTGCTGATCCGAGACCCAGCTGGCGACGTCGCGGGTGAATTCGTAGAGCCCCTGCCCGCGGGTCTGGATGGAAAATGTCGTCTGTGCCATGCGCGCCCTCACTGCCCTTGTCTAGCGCGGCAGCGGGCGCGCGGCCAGTGGCGGGTTCAGGCTTCGCTGACGACGCAGGCGACCTGCGGCAGATCGGTGGTGTCGTCGAACAGGATCGGCGAGCCGGTGTCGGTCACCGCGGGCATCTGCCCCACTTCGCGGAGGGTTTCGCGGCACTCGGCAAGCTCATCCGCCGAAACCCGGATTTCGATGACCTCGGAATCGTCGGTCATCAGCGCCTCGGTCGCGGCGAAGGCGGCAACGGAAACGCAGGTGGCGGCGGCGGTCAGAATGAAAAGGCGGGTCATGAGAGAAGATCCTCCGTTGTTGGGTATTCAACGCAGTCTGCCGAGTCATGGTTCCGATAACCTTAAGACAGGCGGAAACCGCGCCTCTCGCGGCGCGTTGAGGGGCAGACGAAAAACGGAGATTTCATATGACTCGCAAGACCCTCTTCATCACCGGCGCAAGCTCGGGCATCGGCGCGGCAACCGCCCGCGCCGCCGTGGCCGCTGGCTGGAACGTCGGCCTCTTCGCGCGCTCCGAAGACAAGCTCGCGGCGCTGGTCGACGAGCTTGGCGAGCACGCGCTGGCGCTGCCGGGCGACGCGACCTCGCTCAAGGCGCAGAGCGAGGCAATGGCCAAGCTTGCCGGACATTTTGGCGACGTGAACGCCGCCTTTGCCAATGCCGGCATGGGGGTCTCGGGCGCCGGCACGCTGGCGGGCGACCCGGATGAGTGGGAAGCGATGGTTCAGCTCAACATCATGGGCGTCCTCTGGACCACCAAGGCGGCCTCGGCCTATTTCAAGGAAAACGGCGGTCACTTGCTGCTGACCGGCTCGGCGGCGGGCCGGATGCACCTCAAGGGCTCGGTCTATGGCGCGACCAAGTGGTTCGCCCATGGCTACGGCGGCAATCTTGCCGACGAGTTCCGTGAGTGGGGCGCGCGGGTGACGGTGATCGCGCCGGGGATGGTCGACACGCCGTTCTTCGACCAGCCCAAACCCGACAAGCTCAAGCCCGAGGACATCGCCGATGCGGTGATCTATGCACTTGGCGCCGACAAGCGCGCCAATGTGCAGGAAATCTTCATTCGCCCGAACGGGTGACCATCGTCGCCCCCAAAAAACCAAGGCGGCGCCCCGGGGTCGGGGCGCCGCCTTGGCGTTTCCTCTCGAGCGCTGCCGTGCTCAGCCGAAGAGCCGCGCGCCCTGTTCGTCGATCATCTGCTTGGCCTTGCGGATCGACGCCTCCTCGGCGTCTGCCCTGTCGCGGATCACATCAGCGCGGACGAGGTGATGGCTCTTGGTCTCGCCTTCGACCTCGGCCTCGATCAGCGCCGCGATGCGGAACTGGCCATCGGCGGGCATGGGCTCCGGCGTGATCCGGAACCCCTTGTATTCGATGGTCTCAGCCTTGGGCTCGGGCTTCGAGCCGCCACCGCCGAAAAGACGTGACAAGAGCGACATCGGCCCTCTCCTTCCCAGCCCGTTCGGGCCTTACTGGTCGAGGAAGCTGCGCAGCTTGCGCGAGCGGCTCGGGTGCTTGAGCTTGCGCAGCGCCTTGGCCTCGATCTGACGGATCCGCTCGCGCGTCACCGAGAACTGCTGGCCGACTTCTTCCAGCGTGTGGTCGGTGTTCATGCCGATGCCGAAGCGCATCCGCAGAACCCGCTCCTCGCGCGGGGTGAGCGAGGAGAGCACGCGGGTGGTGGTCTCCTTGAGGTTCTCCTGGATCGCGCTGTCGAGCGGCAGGATGGCGTTCTTGTCCTCGATGAAATCGCCGAGCTGCGAATCTTCCTCGTCGCCGATGGGCGTTTCGAGCGAGATCGGCTCCTTGGCGATCTTCATCACCTTGCGGACCTTCTCAAGCGGCATCTGCAGCTTCTCGGCCAGTTCCTCCGGGGTCGGCTCGCGGCCGATCTCGTGCAGCATCTGGCGGCCGGTGCGGACCAGCTTGTTGATCGTCTCGATCATGTGCACCGGAATACGGATGGTGCGCGCCTGATCCGCGATCGAGCGTGTGATCGCCTGACGGATCCACCAAGTCGCATAGGTCGAGAACTTGTAGCCACGGCGGTATTCGAACTTGTCCACCGCCTTCATCAGGCCGATGTTGCCTTCCTGAATGAGATCAAGGAATTGCAGGCCACGGTTGGTGTATTTCTTGGCGATCGAGATTACCAGGCGCAAGTTCGCCTCGACCATTTCCTTCTTGGCCTGACGCGCTTCTTTCTCGCCCTTCTGGACCTGCTGCACGATGCGGCGGAATTCGCTGATGTCCAGACCGACATACTGACCGATCTGCGCCATGTCGTTGCGAAGTTCCTCGACCTTGTCCGACGAGCGTTCGATGAACATTTGCCAGCCCCGGCCCGGTTTTTGGGCCATGTCGGACAGCCAGTTGGGATCAAGTTCACGACCGCGATACTCGTCAATGAACTCACGGCGGTTGATGCGAGCCTGGTCGGCCAGCTTCACCATGGCACTGTCCAGCGACATCACCCGTTTGTTGATGCCGTACAACTGATCGATCAGAGCTTCGATCCGGTTGTTGTGAAGATGCAGTCCATTAACCAGCTCAACGATCTCGGCACGCAGCTTTTGGTAGGTCTGCTCATCCTTGTCGCTGAACGACCCGTCCTCGTTCAGAGTTGCCGAGATCCGGCTGTCCTGCATTTCCGAGAGCTTTGCGAAATCCGTCGAGATCCGCTCAAGCTGAGTCAGAACCTGATCTTTCAGTGCCGCTTCCATCGCGGCCAACGACATGTTGGCCTGATCGTCTTCGTCGTCGTCATCGTCGTTGGCGATAGGGTTGCCGTCGGCATCCAGTTCGGGACCCGTGTCCTTGGCGGGCTTGGCGGCCGCGACAGTCGAGGTATCCACCACCGGCTCTTCTACGTCGCCATCCTCGTCCATCTGATTGCCGAACGTCGCTTCCAGATCGATGACATCGCGCAGGAGGATGTCCTCGGACAACAGTTCGTCATGCCAGATCGAGATCGCCTGGAAGGTCAGCGGGCTTTCGCAGAGCCCGAGGATCATGGTGTTG
>NZ_JBYNAH010000264.1:6372-6664 GCF_059781815.1 Salipiger sp.
ATTTCGCGCAGATACATGCGCACGGGGTCGTCGGTCCGGTCCAGCTTTTCGGTTTGCGCACCGGCCAGCGCAACCTCGCGGTTGCTGTCGGTAGTGACCAGATCGGTCGAGCCCTTCTGCTCTTCCTCCTCGGCCTCTTCGTCTTCGATGATGTTGATGCCCATCTCGGACAGCATCGACATCACGTCCTCGATCTGTTCCGAACTGACCTGATCCGGCGGCAGGACCTGGTTGAGCTGATCGTAAGTGATGTAGCCTTTCTCGCGAGCCTCGGCGATCATCTTCTTGACCT
>NZ_JBYNAH010000003.1:0-54784 GCF_059781815.1 Salipiger sp.
GTGAAAGCCGGTTCCGCGCTAAGCTTCCCGCATAACGAGCAGGACAGTGCAGGCAGGATACAGGCATCATGAAAGACAAACCCTTCGCGGGTCGCGTCACCGCCGCGGCCCTCTTCCTCGCAGCAGCAGCGGCGCTGGCCGCCTGCGGCAGCGCCCCCCCGAAATCGCAGGCACGGGTGCAGGATTTCGCCACCTCCGGCGTCAGCCAGCTGTCGATCCGGGCCAACCGCGCCGAGGGCATCCCGGTGCGCTTCGGCGATACCAAGCCGCACGCCTGGGGCGCGCGCAGCCCGGCGAGCTACCCGGTGCACGGGCTCGACGCGGCGCGCTATCAGGGGCTCATCGATTTCCGCGAGGCGCGGCAGGCCGGCATCAGCTTCGCCTGGCTCAAGGCCACCGAGGGCGGCGACATGATCGACCCGGCCTTTGCCGACAACGCCGCCGGCGCGCGCCGCGCGGGCGTCCCGGTTGGGGCCTATCATTTCTACTATTTCTGCCGCCCCGCGCATGAGCAGGCGGCGTGGTTCATCGAGAACGTGCCGAAGGTGCGGGGCGATCTGCCGCCGATCCTCGACATGGAGTGGAACCACCTTTCGCCGACCTGCAAGCTGCGCCCGCCACCGGCCGAGGTGCGGGCCTCGATCCGCACCTTCTCGCGCATCGTGGAGCGCCATTACGGCACCGCGCCGCTGATCTACACGACGCCGGATTTCTACGAGCGCAACGAGCTTGGATCGCTCAGCGGGGTGGAATTCTGGCTGCGCTCGGTCAAGGCGCATCCCAACGAGCGCTACCCCGATGAGCGCTGGAGCTTCTGGCAGTATTCCGGCACCGGGCTGGTGCCCGGGGTGGGCGGCCCGGTCGATCTCAACGCCTTCGGCGGCAGCCGGCAGGCCTGGCAGCAATGGCTCGCCCGGCGCAGTCAGGGATAGGGCAGGGGTAGGGCGCGGCGCCACGTCAGGCGCTTCCCGCTTGCCCGCGGTGATGCAGGTGTTACCTCTGTCGGCAATCCACTGACAGAGCAAGGACGCCCCATGACCGACAGCCCCATCGACCCGACCCTAGTGCAGCGTCTTGCGGATGTGGCGGTGCGCACCGGCCTCAACCTGCAGCCGGGCCAAGAGCTCGTCCTGACCGCGCCGATCGAGGCGGCGCCGCTGGTGCGCGCCGTGGCCGCCGCGGCCTACGAGGCCGGCGCCAGCCTCGTGACGCCGATCTTCGCCGATCCCGGCGTCGCGCTGGCGCGCTATGGCAAGGCGGCTGACGAGAGCTTCGACACCGCTGCCGGCTGGCTCTATTCCGGCATGGCCGAGGCCTTCGAGCGCGGCGCCGCGCGCATGGCCATCGTCGGCGAAGACCCGATGCTGCTGGCCGAGCAGGACGCCACCAAGGTCTCGCGCGCGGGCAAGGCCAATTCCGCCGCCTACAAGCCGGCGCTCGAGAAGATCGCCAATTTCGAGATCAACTGGTCGATCTGCGCCTGGCCGGGGCAGGCTTGGGCGCAGCGCATGTTCCCCGATCTCGCGCCTTCGGAGGCGCAGGCCAAGCTGGCCGAGGCGATCTTCGCCGCCTCGCGCGTCGACCGCGACGATCCGGTGGCCGCCTGGGCCGAGCACAACGCCACCCTGCGCACCCGCACCGAATGGCTCAACGCGCAGCGCTTCTCGGCGCTGCACTTCACCAGCCCGGGCACCGACCTGACCGTGGGCCTCGCCGATGACCACGAGTGGCACGGCGGCGCGTCCGAGGCGCAGAACGGCGTGGTCTGCAACCCCAACATCCCGACCGAAGAGGTGTTTACCACGCCGCATTCGCATCGCGTCGATGGTACGGTGCGCTCGACCAAGCCGCTTTCGCATCAGGGCAGCCTGATCGACGGCATCGAGGTGACCTTCAAGGACGGCCGCATCATCGAGGCCAAGGCCGAGACGGGCGGCGACATCCTGCGCGAGCTCATTGCCACCGACGAGGGCGCGGCGCGGCTGGGCGAGGTGGCGCTGGTGCCGCACAGCTCGCCGATCTCGCAATCGGGCCTGCTGTTCTACAACACGCTCTTCGACGAGAACGCCGCCTGCCACATCGCGCTGGGCCAGTGCTATTCCAAGTGTTTCCTCGACGGCGCCAGCCTGTCGGCGGAAGAGGTGGCCGAGAAGGGTGGCAATGCCAGCCTGATCCATGTCGATTGGATGATCGGCGCCGCCGACACCGATATCGACGGCATCAAGCCCGATGGCACCCGCGTGCCGGTGTTCCGCGGCGGCGAGTGGGCCTGAGCCCCATTCTCTGAGCAAAAGCAAAACGGCCCCGGTGCTGGGAAGCACCGGGGCCGCCCCGTGCCGGAGCCGGCGTCCGGGAGGCCTCAGGCCGGCTCCAGCGCGTCTTCGGGCACGGCGGCGCCGGTCATGTAGGCCACCGCGTCGGACATGGTGTGGTTCTTCGGGTCGATGACGCAAAGCCGCTTGCCGAGCCTGTGGATGTGGACCCGGTCGGCGACCTCGAACACATGCGGCATGTTGTGCGAAATCAGGATGATCGGGATCCCGCGCGAACGCACTTCCTGGATGAGGTCGAGCACCCGGCGGCTCTCCTTCACGCCGAGCGCCGCGGTGGGCTCGTCGAGGATCACCACCTTGGAGCCGAAGGCGGCGGCGCGGGCCACGGCGACGCCTTGGCGCTGGCCGCCCGAGAGCGTCTCGACCGGCTGGTGGATGTTCTGGATCGTCATCAGGCCCAGCTCGGCAAGCTTCTGGCGTGAGAAGTCTTCCATCGCCTTCTTGTCGAGCTTGCGCAGCACCTTGCCCATGAAGCCTTCCATGCGGATCTCGCGCCCCATGAACATGTTGTCGGCGATCGACAGGGCAGGCGACATGGCGAGCGTCTGGTAGACCGTCTCGATGCCGTAGCCGCGGGCATCGTTGGGGCTCTGGAACTGGACCGGCTTGCCGTCGAGCTCGATCTCGCCGGCGTCGGGGGTGATGGCCCCCGACAGCGCCTTGATCAGGGTTGACTTGCCGGCGCCGTTGTCGCCGATCACGGCGAGGATCTCTCCCGGCATCAGGTCGAAATCGCAGTGGTCGAGGGCGGTCACGCGGCCATAGCGCTTCACGAGTCCGCGGGCTTGGAGAACAGGCTGGGTCATGCGGTCACCTTTCTGATCCACTGGTCGACGGTCACGGCGGCGATGATCAGCACACCGATGAGAAGGTAGGTCCATTGCGGGTCGGCCCCGGCCATGCGCAGGCCCAGCTCGAACACGCCCACGATCAGCGCGCCGAAGAAGGCGCCGAGGATCGAGCCGCGCCCGCCGAAGAGCGAGATGCCCCCGATCACCACGGCGGTGATCGCCTGGATGTTGCCGATGACGCCGGTGGTGGCCGACGGCGAGACCGAGCCGAAGCGGCCGATCATCACCCAGCCGGCGAGGCCGCAGATGAAGCCCACCAGCATGTAGACCGACATCAGCGTCTTGTGGCGGTCGACACCGGCGAGCTGCGCCGCCTCGGGGTCGTCGCCCACGGCATAGACGTGGCGGCCCCAGGCGGTGGAGCGCAGCGCGTAGGCGAGGATCAGCACGGTGCCGAGCATCACCACCACGCCGAGCGTGATCACCGCGCCGCCGATGGTGAACTTGTTGCCGAGGAATTGCAGGGCGGGGGCGAGCTCTTCGATCTCCTGCGAGCGCAGGGTCTCGTTGCGGGAATAGAGGTAGTTCACCGCCAGCACGATCTGCCACATGCCGAGCGTCACGATGAAGGGCGGCAGCTTGACCTTGCTGACCAGCCAGCCGTTCATTGCGCCGATGGCGGTGCCGCAGGCAAGGCCGATGGGGATGGCGAGCGGCGCGGGAACGCCGTAGCGGAAGGTCACCTGGCCCATGATCACCGAGCACAGCACGGCGACGGCGCCGACCGAAAGGTCGATGCCGGCGGTCAGGATGATCAGCGCCTGCGCCGCGGCCAGCACGCCGACGATCTGCACCTGCTGCAGGATCAGCGTCAGCGCGAAGGGCGAGAAGAATTTCGAGCCCAGCACGATGCCGAAGACCACCAGCGCCGAGAGCAGCACGATCAGCGGCACCAGCGCCGGCGTGCTGTGCAGGGCGTCGTGGAAGCGGCCCATGAGACCTTTGTGGCTGGGCTCGAACTCGGCGAACTTCTCTTCGCCTCTGGTCTTCACCACGTCTTCGTAACTGTCGGTATTCGCCATCGTGCCATCCTCCGGTGGCGGGCGCATCTCGCGCCCGCGTCTGGCAAGTGAAGGGAAAGGGGGCCGGCCCTCAGGCGGGGCAGGGGGCCGGCCGTTCGGGGCGTGTTAGCCCCAGCAGAGCTTGAGGCCCTCTTCGACCGAGATCGACTCCACGCCCTCGACGGGCTGGTCGGTCACCAGCGCCACGCCGGTGTCGAAGAAGTCCTTGCCCTCGGTCGCCTCGGGCTTGGTGCCGTCCTTGGCGAAGGCGGCGATCGCCTCGATGCCCTTGGACGCCATCAGCAGCGGGTATTGCTGCGAGGTCGCGCCGATCACGCCATCGGCGATGTTCTGCACGCCGGGGCAGCCGCCATCGACCGAGACGATGAGCACGTCATTCTCGCGCCCGATGGCCTTGAGCGCCTCGTAGGCCCCGGCGGCGGCTGGCTCGTTGATGGTGTAGACCACGTTGATCATCGGATCGGAGGCGAGCAGGTTCTCCATCGCCTTGCGGCCGCCTTCCTCGTTGCCCTGGGTCACGTCATGGCCCGCGATGCGCGGATCGTCCTCGTCGCCCCACTGGTTGGGATCCTTGATGTCGATGCCGAAGCCTTCCATGAACCCCTGGTCCCGCAGCACGCCCACTGTGGGCTGCGACACGTCGAGATCGAGGAAGCCGACCTTGGCGTCCGCCGCGCCGTCACCGAGCTTGGCCGCGGCCCACTGGCCGATCAGCACGCCGGCCTTGTAGTTGTCGGTGGCAAAGGTCATGTCGGCGGCCTCGATGGGATCGAGCGGGGTGTCGAGCGCGATCACCAGGATGCCGGCGTCACGGGCCTGCTCGATCACCGGCACGATGGCCGAGGTGCTCGACGGCGTGATCAGGATGCCCTTGGCACCGTTGGCGATACAGGTCTCGACTGCAGCGACCTGGGTCTCGTTGTCGCCATCGACCTTGCCGGCATAGCTGTTGAGCGAGATGCCGAGCTCGGCCGCCTTGGCCTCGGCGCCTTCGCGCATCTTCACGAAGAACGGGTTGGTGTCGGTCTTGGTGATCAGGCAGGCGCCAACATCCTGCGCGGCGGCGCCAACGGTGGATGCAGCAAGCGCGAGGGCGCTGATCGACAGCAGTTTCATGGTGGTCTTCATCTAGGTAGGTCCTCCTCCCGTGGCGGCCCGGTCTTCCGGTGTGCCGCCGAACTCTCCGTCCTCCAACGGATTGCGTTAGGGATAACAGCGATTCCGGGATCCGGTCAATAAATAATTCGAATTGATTTATTAACCTGCCGGGCGTAGATTTCGGCATGGCTGGAGGACCGGAGATGGATGGAAGCGAGATCCGCAAGCTGAGCGCTGGCGCCAATCTGACCGGCGTGCGCGCGCATAACGAACGGCTGATCCTGTCGATGATCCAGCGCAATGGCGCGCTGCCCGGCAGCGATCTTGCCAAGCATACCGGGCTCTCGGCGCAGACCGTCTCGAATATCCTGCGCAAGCTCGAATCCGACGGCTTCCTGCTGCGCGGAGAGCCGCAGAGGGGCAGGGTGGGCAAGCCCTCGGTGCCGATGGCGCTCGATCCCGACGCGGCGTTGAGTTTCGGGCTCAAGATCGGGCGGCGCTCGGCGGATCTGGTGGTGATGAACATCATGGGCGAAGTGCTCGACGCCTCGCAGACCACCTATCGTTACCCGATGCCCGACCTGATCTTCGGCTATCTCGACCGCGAGATGCAGCGCCTTGGCGCCGGGCTGACGCCCTACCAGCGCGAGCGCCTCTGCGGCATCGGCATCGCGGCCCCGACCGAGATTTGGAGCTGGACCGAGGTGCTCGGCGCGCCGCAGGACTTCAACGTCTGGCGTGACATCGATTTCGTCGAGGAGGTCGCGCGGATCAGCCCGCTGCCGCTGTTCGTCGAAAATGACGGCACCGCCGCCTGCCGCGCCGAGCACATCTTCGGGCGCGGGCGCGAGTTCACCGATTACGCCCATGTCTTCATCGGCTCGTTCATCGGCGGCGGGGTGGTGCTGAATTCCGGCGTGGCGGTGGGCGCGCATCACAATGCCGGGGCCTTCGGCTCGCTGCGGGTGCCGGGGGAGGGCGGCGAGGTGCAGCTGATCGATGCGGCCTCGCTCTACCTGCTCGAGGCAGCCATCGTGCAGGCCGGCGGCGATGCGGCGGCGATGTGGGTGATGCCGCAGGACTGGCGCGATTACGAGCCGATGCTGGGCGCGTGGATCGACGCCACCGGCGCGGCGCTGGCCCATGCCACGCGCTCGATCGGGTCGGTGATGGATTTCGAGGCCATCCTGATCGACGGCGCCTTCCCGGCGGAGGTGCGCCACCGGCTGGTGGAGCGCACCCGCGAGGAGCTCGAAAAGCTCGACACGCGGGGCATGGTGCCACCGCGCCCCGAGGCGGCGCTGGTCGGCGCCAACGCCCGCGCGCTCGGCGCCGGATGCGCGCCGATCTACGCGCAGTACTTCTTCCAGTAGAGCGCGCTCAGGCGATCCCGAGCAGCCAGAGCATCAGAGGGATGGTGAGCACCGCCGCCAGCGTCTGCAACGTCACGAGCCCTGCCATCAGGGTGCCGTCGCCGCCAAGCTGGCGCGTCAGCACATAGGCCGTTGGCGCGGTGGGGATCGCCATGAACACCACCAGCGCCAGTGCCTCGACCCCGTCGAGCCCGAAGGCCAGCGCAACCCCCGCGCCAAGCGCCGGCATCGCCATGAGCCGCAGCGCCGAGGTGCCGGCCAGCGCCGCCACGTCGCGCCGGATCGCGCTCGGCTGCAGCGCCGCGCCGACGCAGAGCAGGCCCAGCGGCAGGCTGGCCTGCGCGAGAAACTCCAGCACCCGCTTCGACCCGAACGGCAGGCCGGTGCCCGCCAGCGCCAGCGCGATGCCGATGATGCAGCCGAGGATCAGCGGGTTGCGCGCCATGGTCTTCAGGAGCGGCAGCGGGTGGCGCAGCACGCTGGCCTCAGAGAGCGCGATGATCGACAGCACGTTGACCAGCGGCACTCCGACGGCGAGCAGTACCGCCGCGCGCTCGAGCCCCTCGCTGCCCGCAAGGCTCGCGGTGATGGCGAGGCCAAGATAGGTGTTGAACCGCACCACGCCCTGCAAAGCGGGGCCGAAGCGGGCGGCGGGGGCCTTGAACAGCATGGCGCGCACGAGGCTCATCCCCAGCGCCGCGATGCAGGTCGTCGCCACCATCGCGCCGCCAAGTCGCAGGATCGCCGGGTCGCGCACCGGGGCATAGACGAGATTTGCCACGAGAAGCGACGGGAACAGGACAAAATAATTCATCCGCTCCGCCGCCGGCCAGAACTGCCGATCGGGAAAGCCTGCCCGGGCCAGCAGGAAGCCGAGGCAGATCAGCGCGAAGAGCGGCCAGATCGTCAGGAGGAGCAAGGCGGAAATCCCGTCGCGGTTGAGGCGTGTCGCCCTCCGGCTCTACAGGAGCCGCCGACGCGAAGCCAGTGGGCGCGGGCTACTCCAGCTCCTGCAGCCGCTCGCGCAGCGCCTCGACCTCCTCGAGATAGGCCTGACCGGCCTCGCCGAGCGTGCGCCGGGTCTCGACGGCGAGCAGCCGCAGCACCGCCAGCGCGCCGGAATAGGCATCGGAATACTGCGCCGTCTCGACCTGGCAATCGATGGTCCATGTGGCGTAGGCCGGGGCCTCGCGGATGGTCTTGTCGGTGATCAGCAGGATGCGCGCACCGCGCCGGGCGATCTCTTCCACCACCGAGGTGAATCCCGCCGGGCGGCGGCGCAGGCCGATGACCACCGCAAGATCGCCCTTGTCGAGAAGCGCGATGCCCTCGGCCTGGGTCTGGCCCGGCAAGAGCAGCGGCGATACCGCGCGGCGGATCTGGCCGAGCTGGGCGGTGACGTACTGCGCGAGGAAGTGGCTGTTGCGATAGCCCAGCGTGCGGATGCGCGGTGCCGTGGCCATGGCCTCGACGATCGCGCGCAGAGTGACGGGGTTGAGCCGGGTGAGCGTGCTTTCCAGCACCGCCACCTCGCTCTGGAGCAGGTCCGAGATGCGCTTGCTCGCCGGCGTCACGCTGCCGGTATAGAGCGGCGAGCCGGTCTCGCGCAGGCGTCGGGCCTGCCGTTTGGCCTGCTCGAAGCTCTCGTAGCCCAGCCGCCGGAAGAACCGGCTGACGGTGGCGTTCGAGACGCCCGCCGCCGCCGCCAGCTCGGTCGCGGTCAGCACCGCGAGCTCGCCGGGATTGCCGAGCAGGGAATCGGCGATGCGCCGCTCGCCCTCGGGCAGGCTGCCATAGGCCTCGTGAACGCGCCGGGAGATCGGAATCGAGGGGGCGTCTGCTGTCTTCATGGGCATCTCGTGCATTCCTGTGATGAAAATAGTTTTTCACTATTGCCAGGTGAGCGAAAGAAGTTTTTCGATAAACAGGTCGCAACGCAAACGAGTCGGGGGCAGCGTGTCGGAAATTTCAGCCAAGGCGAGGGATCTGAGCCTGCGGGTGAACTGGCTCGTCGAGCGTGTCTGCGTGGCGCTGCTGGTGCTGCTGGTGCTCGATGTCTGGCTCGGCGTGCTGGTGCGCTACGTGATCCCGCTGCCGCTGACCTTCACCGAAGAGCTGGCGCGCTACCTGATGATCTGGATGGCGCTCCTTGCGGTGTCCTCGGGCATCGCCCACCGCGAACATATCGGCGTCGAGTTCATCTTCTCGCGCCTGCCCGGGCCGGTGCGGCGCTGGCTCGCCATCGCCTTTGACCTGATCGCCTTCGCCTTCTTCGCGGCGCTGTTCTTCTACGGTATCGGCTTTGCGGTGAAGGGCTTTTCGCGGCTCACGATGATCTACCAGATCCCCAAGGGCTGGCCCTTCATGGGGGTGCCTCTGGCCGCCTTCATGGCCTGCCTGCAACTGCTTCTGGTCGGCATCCACGACGCCTTTGCCGAACGCGCGCCGAAAAGCACCGGCGCCAGCCTTCCCCCGATGGACGAGGAGATCTGAGATGGGTGCGCTGATGGTCGCGGTCGCGTTTTTCGGGCTTCTCGCCTTCGGCCTGCCGGTGGGCTTTGCCATCGGCGTCGCCGGGGTGGTTGGCATCATCGACATGGGGCCGCGCTTCATGCAGATGGTGCCGGACCGGATGTTTGCCGGGCTCGACCTGTTTCCCTTCCTCGCCATGCCGTTCTTCATCCTCGCCGGCGAGATCATGAACCGCTCGGGCATCACCATGGGGCTGGTGCGGCTGGCCGATGCGCTGGTCGGCTGGATGCGCGGCGGCATGGCCCATTCCAACATGGTGGCCTCGGTGATGTTCGCGGGCCTCACCGGCTCGGCCACCGCCGACAGCGCCGCCTTCGGCAACACGCTGGTGCCGGCGATGGTCAAGGGCGGCTACTCGCGCCCCTATGCCTGCGCGGTGACCGCCGCCGGCTCGATCATCGGCCCGACCATCCCGCCCTCGACGCTGGCGATCATCTACGGCTCGATCATGGGCGTCTCGATCGCCGGGCTGTTCGCCGCCGGCATCCTGCCGGGGCTGCTGATCTGCGCCATCTGCATGACCGTGATCGCGCTCACCGCCCGTCGCAAGGGCCTGCCGAAAGGCGAGGGCCGTCCGAGCCTGCGCCTTGTCGGCGCGGCGCTCAAGGAGGGCTTTCTTGCGGCGCTGCTGCCGGTCTTCATCCTCGGCGCCATCCTCGGCGGCTTCGCCACCCCGACCGAGGCGGCGGCCATTGCCGTGGCCTACGCGCTGGTGGTCGGCGGGCTGGTCTACCGGGCGCTGAGCTGGCGCGATCTCTACGAGGTCGCGGTGCGCACCACGCGGATCACCGGGGTGATTTTCCTGATCATCGCCTCGGCCTCGATCCTCGGCTGGTGGATGACCTTCAACCGCATCCCGCAGGCCATCGCCGAGGGCATGCTCAGCATCTCCGACAACCCGATGGTGATCATCGGCCTGATCCTGCTGCTGCTGCTGGTCATCGGCCTGGTGATGGACATCAACGCCACGCTGATCATCCTCGCCCCGGTGCTCGCGCCGCTGACCGTCCAGATCGGAATGGAGCCGGTGCACGCGGGCATCATGATCATCCTCGCGCTCAACATCTCGCTGATGACGCCACCTGTGGGCGCCTGTCTCTTCGTGCTGGCCTCGGTCACCGGAGAGAAGGTCGAGGCGATCACCAAGGAGCTCTGGCCCTTCATCCTCGCCGAAGTGACCATCCTGCTGATCGTCGCCTACTGGTCCGACCTCACGCTTTTCATACCAAGACTGCTCGGGCTCTGAACCCGTGCGATTTCCAACCAAGGGAGCCAAGACATGAAATTTCTCGCAACCACCGCAATCGCGGCCCTCATGGCGACCGGCGCCATGGCGCAGGACATCACCATCCGCCTTGCGCACCTGAACCCCGAGGATCCGTTTGCCTCGCATTCCGGCGCCATGGGCGCGGTGTTCAAGAGCCTCGTCGAGTCGAACTCGAACGGCCGCATCGAGGTGCAGCTCTTCCCCAACGGCCAGCTCGGCAAGGACAACGAAGTGATCGAGCAGGTGCGCTCGGGCCTCGTGGAATCGACCATCTCGTCGTCGGGCGGCATGGCCCAGCACTACCCGCTGGTCGGCGTGTTCGACATTCCCTTCGCCTTCCCGAATATCGGCGTCGCCTCCAAGGTGATCGACACCGACAGCAGCTTCGGCGAGGCCTTCGTCGCCGACCTTGAAGAGAAGACCGGGCTCGAGGTGCTGGGTCTGCTCGACAGCGGCGGCTTCTTCGCCTTCACCGACAGCGTGCGCCCGATCGCCTCGGTCGAGGATATGGACGGGCTCAAGATCCGCACCATGACCCTGCCGACCCACGAGGCGATGATCTCGTCGCTGGGCGGCCAGCCGACCCCGCTGCCCTGGGCCGAGGTCTATACCGCGCTGCAGACCGGCGTCGCCGACGGCCAGATGAACCCGGTGCCGATCATCGCCTTCGCCAAGTTCGACGAGGTGCAGAAATATCTCTCGATCACCAACCACCTGATCACCCCCTACATCTGGACGATGAACGCCGAGTTCCTCGCCTCGCTGTCGGAAGAGGATCAGTACCTGGTGAAATGGGCCGCCGATGTCGCCACCGACGCCGGCCGCTCGATGAGCCGGGTGATCGAGGCCTCCGAGAAGGGCCTGCCGGCGCTGGCCGCAAAGATGGAGGTGAACGTCGTCACCCCCGAGGAACAGGCCAAGTTCGCCGAGGCCGCCCAGCCCGCCGTGCGCGCGCTGATCGAGGAGAACTACGGCGCCGAGGGCACCGCGATGCTCGAGGCCATGCTGTCGTCGATCGAGGAGGAGAAGACCGACTTCTGATCGACCAACCCTGCCGGGGCGCGCTGTCCCTTTCGCGCCCCGGCAGACCCGTGCATCCCTGGATGCCATACAAGACCTGAAGGACTTCCGATGACCACCGATCTCACGCGCAACGCGGGCACCGACGCGGCTTTCACTTTGTGCCTTAACCCACTCGCGGAGCATGACAAACCCTGGACGCCGGAGCAGGATGCGATCCTCTCCGACGCGGGGCTCGCGCTGGCGCGTGAGACAATCTCGGGATGGCCCGGCTACGCCGAGACCACGCTGCGCGCGTTGCCCGCGCTGGCGGCAAAGCTCGGCGTGGCAGAGCTGCGCTACAAGGACGAGGGCAGCCGCTTCGGCCTCGGCAGCTTCAAGGCGCTGGGCGGGGCCTATGCGGTGGCCCGGCTGCTGGCGCGCAAGATCGGCGAGTCGCTGGGGCGCGAGGTCTCGATGGCCGAGGTGACGCAGGTCGCCTTTCCCGAGGAAGCCACGAAGATCACCGTCTGCTGCGCCACCGACGGCAACCATGGCCGCTCGGTCGCGTGGGGGGCGCAGAATTTCGGCTGCAATTGCGTGATCTTCATCCATGCCACCGTCTCCGAGGGCCGCAAGGCCGCCATCGAGGCCTATGGCGCCGAGGTGCGCCGCTGTGCGGGCAATTACGACGATAGCGTGCGCGAGGCGCAGGAAACCGCCACCCGTGAGGGCTGGTTCGTGGTCTCCGACACCTCCTACGAGGGCTATATGGAGATCCCCAAGGACGTGATGCAGGGCTACGAGGTGATGGCCGCCGAGGCCTATGACGCGCTCTCCGAGCCGCCGACCCACGTGTTCCTGCAGACCGGCGTCGGCGGCATGGCGGCGGCGGTCGCGGCGCAGGCGGTGCGGCGCTGGGGCGCGGCGCGGCCCACCATCGTGCTCTGCGATCCCGACCAGTCGGCCTGCTGGCTCGAGACCATGCGGGCGGGCACGCCCACCGCGGTCGAGGGCGATCTCGACACGCTGATGGCGGGGTTGGCCTGCGGCGAGGTCTCGGCGCTGGCCTGGGAGATCCTGCGCGATCACGGCGACGCGGTGATGGCCCTGACCGATGCCTCGGCAGTGGCCGAGATGAAGCGGCTGGCCAAGCCCGAGGGCGGAGATCCGGCAATTGTCGCCGGGGAATCCGCCGTCGCGGGCATTGCCGGGCTCGCCGCCGCGATGAGCGACGAGGAAGCGCGCACGGCGCTGGGGCTCGACGCCTCCTCGCGGGTGCTGGTCTTCGGCACCGAGGGCGACACCGACGCGGCGCTCTACGAGGAACTTGTCGGCATGAGCGCCGCCGAGGTCCGCGGGGAGGCCGCATGACACCCGATATCGACGGCGCGCGGCTTCTCAAGAGGCTGACCACGCTCGGACAGATCGGGGCGCTCGAGGGCGGCGGGGTCTGCCGGCTTGCGCTCACCGATGCCGACAAGGGCGGGCGCGATTGGCTGGTGGCAGAGATGGAGCGGCTGGGGATGGCCGTGCAGATCGATGCCATCGGCAATATCTGGGGCATCCGCGCCGGGGAGAGCGCGGGTGCCCCGGTGATGGTCGGCTCGCATATCGACTCGGTCGCCACCGGCGGGCTCTATGACGGCGCGCTCGGCGTGCTGGCCGGGCTCGAGCTGGTCGAGACGCTGAACGATCACGGCATTGCCACCGAGGCTCCGATTGCCGTTGCCGCATTCACCAACGAGGAGGGCGCCCGCTTCGCCCCCGACATGATGGGCTCGGGCGCCTATTGCGGCGCGCTGGATCAGGCCGAGATGCTCGCCGTCACTGCGACCGACGGTCAGGGCGTTGTCGGTGAGGAGCTCGACCGCATCGGCTATCGGGGCAGCGACGCCCCGGTGATCCCGGCGGCCTATCTCGAGCTGCATATCGAGCAGGGGCCGGTGCTCGAGCAGGAGGGGCTGCGCATCGGTGCAGTCACCGGGGTGCAGGGCATCCACTGGACCGAGTTCACCGTCAGCGGACAGACCAACCACGCCGGCACCACGCCGATGGCGCTGCGCCGCGACGCCGGGCAGGTTGCCATGCGCATCGCCCGCGAGGCCGATGCCATCGCCGCCGAGAACGGCCCGCCGCAGGTGGCCACCGTGGGCGTGTTCGAGCTGTCTCCGGGGCTTGTCAACGTGGTGCCCGAGACCGCGCGCCTCACCGTCGATCTGCGCAACACCGACGGCGCACTGCTCGAAGCCGCCACCGCGCGGCTGACGGGCTTTGCGCAACAGGCCGCGACGGAGGCAGGCTGCGAGCTGGCGATCCGCGAGATGGCGCGCTTTGCGCCGGTGGTCTTCGACGAGGGGCTCGTCGACAAGGTTGAGGCGGCCGCACAGGCGCGGCAGATGAGCGTGAAACGCATGCCCTCGGGCGCCGGGCACGACGCGCAGATGTTCGCGCCGCTCTGCCCGACGGGGATGATCTTCGTGCCCTCCGAGAACGGGCTGAGCCACAATATCAAGGAACACAGCGATCCCGACGATCTCGCGGCGGGAGCCCAGCTCCTGCTCGATCTCGTCTGCACGCTGGCAGGAGCAAGAGCATGAGCCGGAAATTTGTCGTCGCGGCAGCGCAGATGGGACCGATCGCGAAGGACGAGCCGCGCGCCTCGGCGGTGGCGCGGATGTGCGAGATGATGCGCAGCGCCCACGCGCGCGGCGCCACGCTGGTGGTCTTCCCCGAGCTGGCGCTGACCACCTTCTTTCCGCGCTGGTACATGCAGGACGCGGCCGAGATCGACCAGTGGTTCGAGACCGAGATGCCGAGCGGCGAGGTCAAACCGCTCTTCGATCTGGCCCGGAAGCTGGGTATCGGCTTTCACCTCGGCTATGCCGAGCTGACGCCAGAGGGGCGCCATTTCAACACCGCGATCCTCGTCTCGGGGCAGGGCGAGATCGTCGGCAAGTATCGCAAGATCCACCTGCCGGGCCATTTCGAGAACGAGGAGTGGCGCCCGTTCCAGCATCTCGAGAAGCGCTATTTCGAGAAGGGCGACATGGGCTTCCCGGTCTATGAGGCGTTCGGCGGCAAGCTCGGCATGTGCATCTGCAACGATCGCCGCTGGCCCGAGACCTGGCGGATGCTGGGGCTGGGCGGGGCCGAGCTGGTGGTGCTGGGCTACAACACGCCGCTGCATTATCCGCCGGCGCCCGAGCACGATCACCTGCAATATTTCCACAACGAGCTGTCGGTGCAGGCGGGCTGCTACCAGAACGGGCTCTGGGCGGTGGCGGTGGCCAAGGCCGGCATGGAAGAGGGCAGCGAGCTGATCGGCGGCAGCGTCATCGTCGCGCCCACCGGCGAGATCGTGGCGCGCTGCGTGACCTCGGGCGACGAGGTGATCACCGCCGAGATCGACCTCGACCGCTGCACCGAGATCCGCGCCAACGTGTTCAACTTCGCCCTGCACCGCGAGCCGCAGGATTACGCGCTGATCACCGCGCCGAAATAGCGGCATTCGACCACAGCGCGGCGGCAGGAGAATGCCTCCGACGGCGTCAGCGCACGGCGTCCGGGCAGGGGGCGTGAGGCTCGGGAGGGCAAAGGCGGATCGCCCCCCCGGACCCCGGTCTCGTGATCGCGGGTGCCAGAGCTTACGTCTTGAAGATCCGATAGATCGCGGGGATCACCAGCACCGTCAGTGCCGTCGAGGACAGCAACCCGAACAGCAGCGAGATTGCGAGCCCCTGGAAGATCGGATCGGCGAGGATCACCACCGCGCCGATCATCGCCGCGATAGCAGTGAGCAGGATCGGCTTGAAACGCGTCGCCCCGGCCTCGATCAGCACGTCGAGCGTCACCTTGCCCTCGGGATCGGCGTGACGGATGAAATCCACCAGCAGGATCGAGTTACGCACGATGATCCCCGCAAGCGCGATGAAGCCGATCATCGAGGTGGCCGAGAACGGCGCCCCGAACAGCCAGTGTCCGACCATGATGCCGAGGAAGGTCAGCGGCACCGGCGTCAGGATCACCAGCGGCAGCCGGAACGAGCCGAACTGCGCCACCACGAGGATATAGATCCCCAGAAGCGCCACGCCGAAGGCCGCGCCCATGTCGCGGAAGGTGACCCAGGTCACCTCCCACTCGCCATCCCAGAGCAGCGTGACCTGCTCGGTGCTCTCGGGCTGGCCGTGCAGCGAGATCACCGGCTTGACGCCCTCGGGCCAGTCCATCGCCTCGAGTGCGTCGGCCACCGCGAGCATGCCGTAGAGCGGCGCCTCGTACTCGCCGGCAAGCTCGCCCATCACCATGATCACGTCATAACCGTTGTGCCGGAACACCGGGAAGGACGCCTCCTCGCGCAGCACCTCGACCACGTCGCCCAGCTCGACCACGCCGCGCCCGCCGGGCAGCGCGTTGGCCGGCACCGGGGTCGAGAGCGCCGCACCGTCGAGCACCCGCTCGGACTTGTCGCGGGCGATGACGATGGGGATCGGGCGGCGGCCGTCGCCGCGATGGGAATAGCCCACCGCCGCGCTGCCGTTGAGCAGCTGCAGGGTCTGCAGCGCGTCGCTCTCCTGCACTTGGAAGAAATCGAGCTCGGAGGCGCTCAGCACGGCGCGCAGGCGCGGCGGCTGCTGGCCATAGCTGTCATCCACGTCGACCACGTAAGGCACGCTTTCGAAGGCCTCGCGGATGCGCTCGGCGGCGGCGCGGCGGGTCTCGGCGTCGGGGCCGTAGACCTCGGCCAGCAGGGTCGCGATCACCGGCGGGCCCGGCGGCGGCTCGACCACCTTGAGCACGCTGCCCTGAGGCAGATCGAGCGCCGCCAGCCGGTCGCGCAGCTCGAGCGCGATGTCGTGGCTGGTGCGGTCGCGGTCGCGGTCGCCCTTGGGCAGGAGGTTGAGCTGCACGTCGCCCATCTCGGGCATCTGGCGCAGGTAGTAATGCCGCACCAGCCCGTTGAAGTTGAAGGCCGAGGCCGCGCCTGCATGGGTCTGGGCCGAGATCACCTCGGGCAGCTCCATCGCGATGCGCGCCGCCTGCTGCGCCACCGCGTCGGTCGCCTCGACCGAGGCGCCCTCGGGCAGGTCGATCACCACCGACAGCTCGGACTTGTTGTCGAAGGGCAGCAGCTTGACCGTCACGTCCTTGGTGTAGAGCGCCCCGAGCGAGCCGAAGGACAGCACGATCACCACGATCAGAAAGATCCACGACACCGATTTTCGCGCCAGGATCGGGCGCGCGAAGGCGGCGTAGAACCGGCCCATCGGGCTGAAGTGCTTGTGTTCGCCATAGGTGTCCTCGTCGCCATGCGACGCCATCTCGCTGCGGCCCGCCACCTTGAGCATCAGCCACGGCGTGATGATCACCGCGACGAAGAACGAGAAGATCATCGCCGAGGAGGCGTTGGCCGGGATCGGCGACATGTAGGGCCCCATCAGCCCCGACACGAAGAGCATCGGCAACAGCGCCACCACCACCGTGAGCGTGGCGACGATGGTCGGGTTGCCGACCTCGGCCACCGCCTCGATCGCCGCGGTGGCGCGCGGCTTGGCCGGGTGCATGGCCCAGTGCCGGGCGATGTTCTCGATCACCACGATGGCGTCGTCGACGAGGATCCCGATCGAGAAGATCAGCGCGAAGAGCGACACCCGGTTCAGCGTGTAACCCATGAAATAGGCGGCAAAGAGCGTCAGCAGGATGGTCACCGGGATCACGATGGCCACCACCACCGCCTCGCGCCAGCCGATGGTCAGCAGCACCAGCGCCACGATGGAGACGGTGGCGAGCGCAAGGTGGAAGAGCAGCTCGTTGGCCTTCTCGTCGGCGGTCTCGCCATAGTCGCGGGTGATCTCGACATGGACGCTGTCGGGGATCACCCGGCCCTCCATCTCCTCGACCTGATGCAGGATCTTCTCGGCCACGATCACCGCGTTCGAGCCGGCGCGCTTGGCCACCGCCAGCGTCACCGCGGGCATGCGCAGGATCTCGTCTCCCTCGCGGGTCAGCGTGGCGACGTGATGCTCGTCGAGATCGCTCACCAGCGCGACCGTTGCGACATCGCGGACATAGACGGTGCGCCCGTCGCGCGCCGTCAGCTCGAGATTGCCGATCTCTTCGGGCGTGGTGAGGGTCTCGCCGATCACCAGCCCGACCTGCTGGCCGCCGTCGCGCACCGAGCCCGCCGGGGAGGCGGTGTTGGCGCCCTCGATCTTGCCCGCGAGCTGCTGCAGCGTCACGCCGTAGAGCGCCAGCCGCTCGGGATCGGGCGCGATCCGCAGCGCCTCCTCGGTGGCGCCGATGACATAGGTCAGCCCCACGTCCTCGATCCGCGCCAGACGCACCTCGACCTCGCGGGCGATGCGGGTCAGGTCGGCGGCACTCACCGTGTCGGCGCCCGGTTCGGGCGAGAAGGTCAGCGTGACGATGGCCACGTCGTTGATGCCGCGCCCGACCACCAGCGGCTCGGGAATGCCGACCGGGATGCGGTCGAGATTGGCCATGATCTTGTCGCGCACCCTCAGGATGGCGGTGTCGGCGGAGACGCCCACGTCGAAGCGCGCGGTGACCATCACCTGATCGTCGCGGGTCTCGGAATAGACATGCTCGACCTCGTCGATGCCCTTGACGATGGTCTCGAGCGGCTCGGTCACCAGCTTGACCGCGTCCTCGGCGCGCAGGCCGGCGGCCTGCACGTGGATGTCGACCAGCGGCACCGAGATTTGCGGCTCCTCCTCGCGCGGCAGCGAGACCAGCGCGATGAGCCCCACCGCCAGCGCCGCCAGCAGGAAAAGCGGCGTCAGGGGCGAGCGTATGAAGGCCTTGGTCAGCCAGCCGGCGAGACCGAGCCTGCCTTCCGGTGTGTCGTCATGTTCACTCATCGCCGGTCACCACCACGTCTCCGGGGCGCAGGCCGGTGAGGATCTCGCGCCATTGCGCCCCGTCGCGCGCCACTGCCTGAGCCGGGACCACGACACGCTGCTGCGGGCCGTCGGGACCTTCGACGGTGACGAAATCGAGCCCGCCGGAGCGGCTCAGCGCGGTCTCGGGCACGAGGATCGCCTCGCGGCTTCCCACTGGCAGACGTACCGGCACCCGGCGCCCGACGAAACGGGCGTCCAGCCCCTCGACCTCGACATCCGCTTGCAGTCGGCCGCCCTCGATCAGCGGGTAGAGCTTGACCAGCGTTCCGGTCTGCTCGCCATCTGCGGCGGCGATGACGATCTCGTCGCCCTCGGCGAGGTCGTTGGCGTGGCGCTCGGGCACGCTCAGCCGCAGGAAGGTGCCGCCGCCGCCGATCTGCGCCAGCGTCTCGCCCATGGTCACGACCGAGCCGCGCGATACCGGCACCGAGAGCACGATGCCCGCCTCGGGCGCCAGCACGGCGCCTTCCGAGATCTGCTGCTCGATCACCAGCCGCTGGGCCCCGAGGTTGGAGATGTTCGAGGTGATCACCTCGACATTGGTCTGCAGCTGTTCCAGCGCCTGCGTCGTGATCACACCCCGCTCGATCAGCGCGTTGCCGCGGTCGAGCTCGGATTGCGCGGTGGCCAACTGCGCCTGCGCCGCCTCGAGCTGCGCGTCGAGCGCATCGAGCTGGAACTGCAGCTTGTCGTCCTCGACCAGTGCCAGCTGCTGGCCCGCCTCGACCCGGTCGCCCTCGGTCACGTCGAGCGCCATGATCGTGCCGCCGATCCGCGCCCGGGCGGGGATTTCGACCCGCGCCTCGACCTGCCCGAAAACGGACTTCCACACAGTCATGGGTTGCAGGGTGACCTCGAGCCCCTCGGCGTGCAGGGGCGAGGCGGCGAGCAGGGCACACAGGGCGATCAGGGCGCGCATCCGGACCTCGTCTTTCTGGCGCGCGACCGGGCTGCAGCCCCGCGTCGCAACGCGAACAATGCGCCGGACACAATGCAACCGGCGGTGATATTCCTCATTATGAATGTTTATGGCCGCAGACGCAACGGCGGATCGCGCGAAGCCCGGCCCCCATGCTCGCCTTTCGCCACTCGAAGAGGTGGCGGCAACCAACTGACAGGCCAGCATTTTTGCGCGTCTTGCAGCAAGCCCCGTCGCGTTGGCAGCCCGGCTTGGCAGCCATTGCATGGCTCCGCGCGACCATCCGCACCGGAAAAGCCGGACTCAGTTCGCGGCATAAACGCCCGTTCGGGCGCCATTTTGCCGCGCAGCGCGTGACCGCGTGGCTGGCAAAGCGGGCGGTAAATCGCCTCCGAGAAAGAAATATTCAGCTTATCATATATTTTCAGTCGCGCCTGCGTCGCCCTTCGCTCATAGTACCGCCGGACGCCACCTGGGGGCGATCGAGGCAAAGACGGAGTCACGCATGGCAAACGCAGCAACAGTGATCGGGCGGGCGCTGGCCTTTGCGGTTCCCGCTACCCTCGGGGTGGCCGCGGTGCTTTATGCGGGGGCCTTCCGCAGCTTGCCCGAAGCTTCGAGCGCGCAACGCCCGCCGACCCCGGTGCGGGTGATCACCGTCGCACCGGTCGAGCTTGTGCCCTCGGTCAGAGGCTATGGCGCGGTCGAGCCGGTGCGCGAATGGCGCGCGGTGGCGCGGGTCGCCGGCGAGGTGGTCGAGATGGCCGATGGCCTCGCCGCGGGAGAAATCGTCCCCGCCGGGACGCTGCTTTTCCGCATCGACGACAGCGACTTGCGGCTCGATCTTGCGGGCGTCGACGCGCAGATCGCCGCCTCGCAGGTCAAGGATGACACCATCCGAGCGAGCCTGACGCTGGCGGAAGCTGATCTCGAGCTGGCCCGCGGCGATCTCGGGCGGCAGGAGCAGCTCAGCCGTCAGGGCGCGGCGACGCAGGCGGCGCTCGACACCGCCAAGCGGCAGGAGGTCTCGGCCCGCACCAAGGTCAAGGATCTCGAGAACCAGCTCCTGCTCAATGCCGCCGAGCGCGAGGTGCTGGGCACCCAGCGCGCCACGCTCGAGCGCGCGCTCGGCTTCGCCGAAATCCGCGCGCCCTACGATCTGCGCATCACCGATCTTGCCGCGGACCTCGGCCAATATGTCGGCAGCGGCCAGACCCTGCTGAGCGCCGAGGGCACCGAGGCAGTGGACATCGCGGCGCAGTTCCCCATCGGCCGCATCGGGCCGCTCCTGCGCCTGATGGGCGAGGACGCGGCGGTGACCGACCTCAGCGCCCGCGTTACGCTGCCCGCTCCCGGCCATTCGGTGAGCTGGCCCGCCACGATCGAGCGGGTGGGCGATGCGATCGACGCCCAGACCCAGAGCGTCGGCGTGGTGGTGCGGGTGACCGATCCGCTGTCGAAAAGCGCCGCCGGCAAGCGCCCGCCGCTGCGCCGCAACATGGTGGTCGAGGTGCAGCTCTCGGCGCCGAAGCAAGCGGCGCTTGTGGTGCCCGCCGAGGCGGTGCGCAGCGGCAGCGCGCTGGTGGTCTCGTCCGAGGGCAGGCTCGAGAAGCGCCCGGTCGAGATCGCGCTGCTCGCGGGCGAGATCGCGGTGCCGGCAAAGGGCCTTGCCGATGGCGACATACTGGTGATCACCGACCCCTCGGTGGCGGTGCCCGGCATGATGGTAAAACCAGTTGAGGACGCGGCGCGCAAGGCCGAGATCGCGGCACTGGCCAGCGGCCAGAGCGCCGCCCCGGCGAAGACCGGCGGCGGCAAGGGCGGACAGGGTGGTCAGGGCGGGGAGGCCTCGAAATGATCCGGCTCTTCGCGGGCCACCGCACCGCCGCGAACATCCTGATGATCGCGCTTCTGGGCCTCGGCCTGCTGGCGCTGCCGAGCCTGCAGCGCGATACCTTCCCGCTGACCCCGCCCTCTCAGGTCTCGGTGCGCATCACCTATCCCGGTGCCACGCCGTCCGAGGTCGAGCGCGGCATCTGCACCGTCGCCGAGATCCCCTTGATGCGGGTCGAGAACCTCGCCGAGCTCACCTGCCTCGCCCGCGAGAACGCTGCCCAGATCACGGCCGAGATCGTCGAGGGCGCCGACATGGCGCGCTTTTACAACGACGTGAAAGACGCGGTGGACGGCATTTCGGATTTCCCCGACAAGGCCGAGGCGCCGCTGACCCAGATCGTCGAGCGCATCGCCTCGGTGTCGTCGGTCGCGGTCACCGGCCCCGACGATCCGGCGGTGCTTTTCGCCTATGCGCAGGGGCTGGCCGAGCGGTTGCGCGCCGATCCCGGCATCTCGCAGGTCAGCGTCGAGGGCTTTTCCGACCGCGAGGTCGCGGTCGAGCTCGACCAGGCCACGCTCGAGCGCTTCGGGCTCGAGGTCTCCGACATCGGCGCCGCGCTGGCGCGCCACAGCCTCGACATGCCCGCGGGCACGCTCGAGGGTCCGGCAGGGGACGCGGCGATCCGGTTCCTCGGCGAACAGCGCCGCCCCGGCGAGCTGGCGCAGATCCCGGTCGCGGGCAGCGCCACCGGCGGCGAGATCCGGCTGGGCGACGTGGCCACCCTCCGCGAGCGCTTTGACGATCCGGCGCAGGCGAGCTTTTACGGCCATGACCGCGCCGCCATCGTCGCGGTCTCGAAAACCGCCTCGCAGGATGCGCTGCGGGTCAAGGCGGCGCTCGACCGCCAGATCGCGGCGGCCCGTGCCGAGGCGCCGGGCGACATCACCCTCAGCGTGTCGCAGGATTCGACTTCGAACATCCGCGACCGGCTGCGCATCATCGGCGAGAACGGCCTGCAGGGCCTGTTGCTGGTGCTGGCGGTGATGTGGCTGTTCTTCGGCTTCCGCCTGTCCTTTTGGGTGGCCATGGGGCTGCCGGTGTCGTTCCTCGGCGCGATCTTCGCCATGCAGCTGCTGGGCTACACCATCAACATGATGACCATGGTGGCGCTGCTGGTCGCCACCGGCCTGCTGATGGACGACGCCATCGTGATCTCGGAGAACATCGTGCGCCACCGGCAGGCCGGGGCGAGCGCCCGCGAGGCGGCGGTGCGCGGCGTGATGCAGGTCGGGCCCGGGGTCTTTGCGTCGTTCCTCACCACGGCGATGATCGTCGGGCCGCTGGGCTTTCTCACCGGTACTATCGGCGCGATCCTGAAATACATCCCCATCGTGCTGCTGATCACCCTCACCGTCAGCCTGATCGAGGCCTTCCTGATCCTGCCGTCGCACATGCGCCACTCGCTGCGACACGAGATCACCCAAGGCCCGGTGCAGCGCGCCGTCAACGGCGCCTTCGACCGGCTGCGCGACGGCGTGGTGGTGCCGCTGGCGGGGCTGGCGCTGCGCTTCCGCTACCTGACGCTCGGCCTCGCGGTGCTGCTGGTGGGGCTGTCGGTGGCGCCCTTCACCGGCGGGTTCATCAAGTACCAGAGCTTTCCCAGCCTCGAGAGCGACACGGTCGAGGCGCGGCTGCTGCTCGCCGAGGGCGCACCGCTGGCCCGCACCGAGGCGCGGGTCGCCAGGGTGGTGAAGGCGCTCGAGCAGATGAACGCCGAGTGGAGCCCCGACCAGCCCGACGGCCAGCCGCTGGTGAGCGGCTACACGGTGACCTATGGCGTCAATGCCGACGCGCCCAGCACCGGGCCCAACATGGCCACCGTGAGCGCCGCGCTGCTGGCCGCGGGGGTGCGCAGCACCGAGGTTACCGCCATCGTCGACCGCTGGAAGAAGCTCACCGGGCCGATGCCCGACATGGCGGCGCTCCGCTTCACCGACAAGGAACGCGGCGCCGGCGGCAAGCCCATCGACCTGCGGCTGGTGGGTGAGGATCTAGACGCGCTGGCGCTCACCGCCCGCGAGCTGCGCCGCTTCTTCCGCGATTTCGACGGGGTGCGCGATGTCACCTTCGACCTGCGCGCCGGCAAGCCCGAGATTGTCATCCGCATCCGCCCCGGCATCGCCGCCCTGCTCGGGGTGACGCCGCAGGCGCTCGCCACCGAGCTGCGCGCCGCCTTCCGCGGCGACAGCGCGGTGAGCTTCGCCGATCCCTGGGGGCAGGTCGACGTGGTGGCGCGGCTCAACGCCCCGGATCGGCAAACGCTCGACGACATCCTGGCGCTGAAGGTGCCGGGCACGAACGGCGCGCGGGTGCCGCTCTCGACCGTGGCCGAGGTCACCGAGACCCGCGGCTACAACACCATCACCCATGTAAACGGGCAGCGCGCGGTCTCGGTGCAGGGCTCGATCAACACCGCCGTCGCCAACGCGCAGGAGCTGATGGCGGCGATGCGCGCCGACTATCTGCCGGGGCTCGCCGAAACGCGCCCCGGCGTGTCGGTGCTGGTGCTGGGCGAGGCCGAGGACACCGCCACCACCGGCGCCTCGCTGTCGCGCAACCTCGCGGCGGGGCTGGTCGGGGTCTACCTGCTGCTGGCCTTCTTCATGGGCAGCTTCCTGCGCCCGGTGGCGGTGATCGCGGCGATCCCGCTGAGCCTTGTCGGGGTGATCTGGGGCCACATGGCGCTGGGGCTGCAGATCTCGCTGCCGAGCCTGATGGGGCTGGCGACGCTGGCGGGGGTGGTGGTCAACAACGCCATCCTGCTCGACGCCTTCATCGGCGAACGCCGCGCCGCCGGGGCGGAGATGCTCGAGGCGGGACAGGAGGCGGTGCGCGACCGCTTCCGCGCCATCTTCCTCACCTCGCTGACCACCGTCGCGGGGCTGGGGCCGCTGCTCTTCGAGCAGAGCACGCAGGCGCAGTTCCTGCGTCCGATCGTGGCGAGCCTCGCCTTCGGGTTGAGTTCGGCGACGCTGCTGGCGCTGTTCGTGACCCCGGCGCTGCTGGCAATCCTCGAGGATTTCGGCCTGCGCCTCGCGCCGGGGGAGGCCGAAGACGATGCGCCAGCGTCGGAAGAGGCGCCGCGGGATCTCGCCCCCGGCGCCTGAGCGCCGCTCAAAGCTCGCGCAGGTAGGCCCAGGAGGCAAAGCCGCGCACCGCGCGCGCCTTGTCGAGCGAGATCTCGCACCAGCGCGTGCTGCCGGTCTGGGTACAGTCGTGGACGCGCACCACGGTGCCGTTCGGCAGGCCGAGGATCACATCGTACCCGGTGCCCGGCCCGCCACGCATCTTCAGCATGTCGCCCTCTTCGACCCCGTAGACCTCGTAGCGGTCGCGCAGGCCCGCGCCGGCTGGCTGGGTGATGAGAAGAGCGGCTGTCACGCCTGCCGCAAGCGCCCTGAACCATGATCTGCGCATGGCTGTCTCCTGTTGTCTGCTCTTGTTGCCTTTTGCGGCAGTCTACCCTTTCGGGGGGCAAAACGAAACGGATTGATGCGCCTGTCCGGGCCGAGGGGCGACAGGGCGCGCACCGCTGCCTCAAGCCAAAAAAACGAAGGGGGCGCGAACGCCCCCTTCGTGAATGGTGTCCGGAAGCGCCCCTAGCCGCCCAGCAGACGCGGGACGAAGAGCGTCAGCGCCGGGATCATCAGCAGGATCGCGACCCGGATCACCTCGGCCCCGAGGAAGGGCATGACGCCGCGGAACACCGTGGCCATCCTGGTGTTCTGCGCCAGCGAGGCGATGATGAACACGTTGAGCCCCACCGGCGGGGTGATCAGCCCCAGCTCCACCACGATCAGGGCCAATATGCCGAACCAGATCTTCAGGCTGTCATTGTCCATGCCGAAGGCGGCGGTGTCGGCGGTGACGAAATCGCCGCCGTTGAGCGCGATCAGCGTCGGCCAGAAGAACGGCACCACCACAAGGATCATCGCGAGGCTCTCCATGAAACAGCCGAGGATGACGAAGATCACCAGCATGATCACCAGCACCAGCATCGGGTCGAGCCCGCTGGTGGCGGCCCATTCGCTGAGCGCCTGCGGCAGGCCGGTGCGGGTGAAGAAGCCCTTCAGCACCTCGGCGCCGAACAGGATCAGGTAGATCATGCCGGCGGTGATCGCGGTGGCGCGCACCGCGCGCACCAGCCCCGCGAGCCCGAGCCCCTCGCCGGTGATCCAGCGCAGGATCAACCCGTAGACGGTGATCGCGAAGACGCCGATCGATGCGGCGGGGGTGGGGGTGAAGAGGCCGAAGCCAAGGCCGAGGATGATCGAGCCGAAGATCGCGATGACCGGGATCAGCCGGCGCAGGGCGACGCGGCGCTCCTCGCGCTCCATCGGCTTGGGCTCAGGGGCGAGCGAGGGGTTCAGCTTCACCGAGACCGCGATCACCAGGATGAAGCCCACGACTGCCAGAAGGCCGGGGATCACCGCCGCCTGGAACATCTTGAGGATCGAGCCCTCGACGATGATGGCATAGATCACCAGCGCCACCGAGGGCGGGATCAGGATGCCCAGCGTGCCGCCGGCGGCAAGCGCGCCCGAGGCGAGGCGGGGATCGTAGCCGAGCTTGCGCAGCTCGGGCAGGGCGACCTTGCCCATGGTGGCGGCGGTGGCCAGCGACGAGCCGCAGACCGCGCCGAAGCCGCCGCAGGCGGCGACCGCGGCCATCGCCACGCCGCCGCGCAGCCGCGATAGAAGCGCCTCGAGCCCCTTGAACAGGTCCGACGAGAGCCGCGCTTCGGCGGCGATGTAGCCCATCAGGACGAAGAGCGGCACCACCGAGAGATCGTAATTGGCGACGTTCTCCCAGAGCAGCGACTTGAACTGCCGGATATAGGGCACGAAGCGCACGAAGGGCACGACAAGGCTCAGCACCCAGGTGCCGCCGATGCCCACCACGATCATCGCGATGCCCACGGGCATGCGCAGGAGCAGCAGCAGGAACAGGACGGCAAGGCCGAGGATGCCGATGGTGATGGGATCAAGCATGGCGCACCTCGCCGCGGATCTGGGCCAGCGCGACAAGGGCCCAGAGGACCATCGACGCGATGCCGGGAATGTAGAACGGCCAGACCGGCCAGTTGAGCACCGAGGTCACAGCGGCATCATCGCGCGCCTCGACCATGCCGAAGACCATCCAGTAGGCGAGAAACAGCGCCATGCCGGCGGTCAGCAGCAGCCAGACCCGGTCGATCATGCGCTGCACCACCGCCGGCAGCCGCTCCATGAACAGCTCGACCGAGACGTGGCCGCGATTGGCCTGGCAGAACGGGAAGAACATCAGCGCCACGCAGCTGATCGAGAGCTGCACGAAATCCTCGTAGCCCGGAAGGCCCGAGACGCCCGAGCCCATCAGCCGCGCGATGCGGTCGAGGATGAAGGCGCTGGTGTTGGTGGTGGTCACAAGGACGATGATCAGGAGGATGACGCCTCCGAGCAGCGCGAACACGTCGGCTGCACGCCAGAGAATGGCATTCATGAGTGCCTCCCTCGGAAATCACTGGAGACGGGAGGGGCAGCCGGCCCCTCCCGCGCGGTGTTCAGCCGCAGGACGGCTTAGCGCTCGGCGTGGGCCGCGGCCACGGCGGCGCGGGCGCCTTCGACCAGAGCCGCACCGTCGATGCCCTTGGCGGTCACCTCGTCGATCCACTGCTGCACGACCTGTTCGCTGACCGCATCGAACTTCGCGGCCTCGTCCTCGGAGAGGATGATGCGCTCGACACCGGCGGCTTCGAGCGCCGCGATGCCCGGCTCTTCGAAGCCTTCCCAGAGCTCGCCGATCTCGCGCGCGACGTTCATGCCGGAGTTGGCGTCGATGATCGCGCGCAGGTCTTCGGGCATGTCCTCGTAGATGTCCTTATTCATCGCGAGCATGAACACCGAGGTGCCGAAGCGGTCGCCGTCGGGAAGCTCGGTGGTGTACTTGTCGAGTTCCTGAAGGTTGAGCGCGGGAACGATCTCGTAGGTGGTCAGAGCGCCGTCGACCACGCCCTTGGCCATCGCCTCGGGCAGGGACGGGACCGGCATGCCGACCGGCTCGGCGCCCATGCCGGTGATCTCCCACGCGCCGGTGCGGCCCGGGGTGCGGAGCTTCATCCCCGCCACGTCCTCGAAGCTGCGGACCGGCTTGCTCGAGGTGTGGATCAGGTTGCCGTCATGGCTGTGCAGGAACAGCACCTTCACATCCTTGAAATCCTCGGCAAGCATGTCGATCGAGGCGTTCAGGGCGACGGTCGTGTCCGAGGCAGAGCCGGCATGGACCAGCGGAAGCTCGAAGACCTCGCTGCGCGGGAACACGCCCGGGGTATAGCCCAGAAGGCTCCAGACGATGTCTGCGGCGCCGTCGCGGACCTGGCCGTAAAGCTCGTTGGGCTTTCCGCCCATGGCCATGGACGGGGCGATCTCGACAGCGATGCGACCGTCACTTTCGGCCTCGATCTTCTCGGCCCAGGGTTCGAGCATGTTCTTGTGGGCGCTGGAGACCGGCGGCAGGAAGTGATGCAGGATCAGCGTCACCTCCTGCGCGGTCGCGGCGGTGCCCATCGCGGCGGCAAGCGCAGCGGCACTGATGATTTGCGTGAATCTGGTCATCCATTCCTCCATCTGGATGGTGTTTGCCCCTCTGAGGCAAATAGTATGTAGGCTTATTATAACGTGCAGGGGGATGGTTGGGTCAACCGGAAATTTGCATACTTATTACATGTATCTAGTGCAATGAATGTATTGGGTTTCCTGCTGAAACCGGCGGATTTGCCGCAGATTTGTTCGCGCATGGCGGCGGAATCAGCCAAGGGCGGGGACTGCGCGAAACAGCGGCGCGCGGGGAGGCGGAGGAACCCGGCCGCGACCGATCTCGTTGGTCTGCAAACCGACGGGAGAAGACGCATGAGCAAGACGAACCAGTCGACCGCACGAAAGCCTTCGGCACGCAAATCGACCAAATCGGGCAAGAGCGCCTCGCGCAAGGCCGAGCGCGACGAGGCCATCGCTCCGGTCAGCAATCTCGAAAGCCGGGTCGAGTCCTACCGAGAGCTGTGCCGTGCCTTCGTCAAATACCCCTGCGTGATGCGGCCCTCGGCGCTGCAGGGCTTCGAGCGGCGTCTGCATGTGCGCGACACGATCGTCGAGGACCACGCGGTGCGCATCGACGAGAAGGCGGAGGGCGCCAAGGAGAAGTTCGAGGAACTGGCGGACTCGTTGTTTTCGTTTTTCCGGGGCACCTCGTTGCTGTTCCACCGCGACATGCTGGGCGAAGACGAGCGCATGCCGACGGTGCTGGCGCTGGGCGATGTCCATCCCGAGAATTTCGGCATCATGCCGAACGCGGACAACGTACCGATCTTCGGCGTGAACGATTTCGACGACGTGCTCTACGCCCCCTTCACCTGGGATCTGAAGCGCGGCGCGACGGGCTTCCTCATCGCCTCGGAAGAGGTCGGCGGCCACAAGAAGAAGCTGCGCAAGAAAATCACCCGCAAGTTCCTTGAGGGCTACCGCGAGGGCATCGCCTTCTACGCCCGCCACGACAAAGAGGCGAGCCAGCAGATGCGCGCCGACAACAGCCCGGACGTTGTAAAGCGGATGTTCAGGAAAGCCGCCAAGAGCCGCAAGAAATGGCTTTGGGACCGCTACCTCAACGAGAACGGCCGCGGCTTTCCGGCCAACGAGGAGTTGACCCCGATCTCGACGCGGATCCCCGAGTTCCAGGGCTATGTGAACGAGGTGGCCAAGCAGAACGGTATCGAGCCGTCGGGCCGCGCCGGGGAACTGAAGGTCAAGGATGTGTGTATCCGCCACGGGCAGGGCACCGCATCGCTTGGATTGCCGCGCTACTACTGTCTCATCGAGGGGCCGAGCAAGGATGCCACCGACGACCTCATCGTCGAGTTCAAGCGCGCCCGCCGCTCGGCGCTCGAAGGGCTGGTGCCGGAGAACGACTTCTTCGCCGGGCGCGAGGGCGAGCGGATCGCGCACGGGCAGGCGGTGCACCTTGCCAATGGCGACGTGTTCTATGGCAGCGTCGAGACCGACGGCATGAGCTTCATGTCGCGCGAGCGCGCGCCGTTCCGCGATGACATCGACCTGGACGACCTGTCGGACAAGAGCTGGAAGCAATACGCCCATGCCTGTGGGCTGGCGCTGGCGCAGGCGCATGCGCGCTCGGACGATGCCGGCGAGCTCGATTACCGCATCGAGCCGCGCATCCTCGAGGCGATGGAGCCCAACGACCTCTTCATCGACGATATCCTCTGTTTCGCGCGCGCTGCGGTGAAGCGGATCAAGAGCGATCACGCCTTTTACAGGCGCGACCTCAAGCTTGGCGCCTTCAACATGTCGCAGAAGCGCTACCGCTGACGCTGCAAGAGCTGCCTCCGCGCGAGGGCGTCGCGTGGTCAGATGCACTGATTTCGCGCGAAAGCGTGTAATAATGTTTGTATATGTTCGAATCTGGTGTATCGCTCTTGCATGCGAAAGACTGGACTGGACATAGTGGCGTGGCAGACCCCTCTGAAACCGGCCTTCGGCGGCGCCGGGCGCGCGGTGGCACGCGCATGACGGCGCGGATCGAGGCGGTGGCCTTCGACATCGACGGCACGCTGGTCGACAGCGAGCCGTTGCATCTGGACGTGTTGAAACAGGTCTGCTCCGAGACCGGCGTCGATCTGGCTGGGCTGGCCGACGACCATTTCCACGGCGTGCATCTCGACGATGTCTGGCACGGGCTGGCACCGCGCCGCCCGTCGACGCTGACCCACGCAAGCTGGACCGCGCGGATCATCGACGTCTATTGCGCACGGGCACATGAACTCGCGCCGCTTGCGGGGATGGAGGCGCTGCTCGACGCGCTCGAAGCGACGGGGCTGCGGATGGTCTGCGTCTCGAATTCCGGGCGGCGGGTGGTCGATGCCAATATCGCGGCTCTGGGCATCGCCGGGCGGATGGAGTTCACCATCAGCTTCGACGACGTGACCAACGGCAAGCCGCATCCCGAACCCTACGCCAGCGCCGCGCAGCGGCTCGGCCTCGCCCCGGCGCAGCTCGCTGCCATCGAGGACAGCCCGACCGGCGCACGCTCGGCCCGCGAGGCGGGGCTGCGGGTGCTCGGGATCGCCACGGAGATGCCGCAGGTGCCCGGTGCCGAGCTCACCGTGACCACGCTCGACCGGCTGATCGGGCCGCTGCTCGGCGACCGTCACCCCCAGTAAGAAACCGCCGGCGGGGCCGGCAGAAGGAGCGACTAGCAATGAAGATCGGAACCGACCTCGCGGGGAAACGCGCCATCGTAACCGGCGGGGCCAAGGGCATCGGCGCGGCGATCTGCGCGACGCTGGCCGAGCATGGCGTCACGGTGGCGATCGCGGATCTCGACAAGGAGGCCGCTTGCGAGACGGCCGCGGGGCTGGGCACGCAGCATGTGGGCCTCGGCATCGATGTGCGCAAGCGCGACAGCGTCGAGGCCGCCTTTGCCGAGGCCGCCGAGGCGCTGGGCGGCTACGACATCCTTTGCGCAAATGCCGGTGTCTCGACGATGAACCGCGCCATCGACCTCACCGACGAGGAATGGGACTTCAACCTCGACGTCAACACCCGGGGCGTCTTTCTCACCAACCAGATCGCCGCGCGCCAGTTTCTCGCTCAGGGCTCTGGCGTGATCGTCAACACCGCCTCGCTCGCCGCCAAGATCGGCGCGCCGCTGCTGGCGCATTACTCGGCCTCGAAATTCGCAGTGCTGGGCTGGACGCAGGCGCTGGCGCGAGAGCTGGCGCCGAACGGCATCCGCGTCAACGCGGTCTGCCCGGGCTTCGTGCGCACCGGGATGCAGGAGCGCGAGGTCGCGTGGGAGGCCGAGCTGCGCGGCATCACCCCCGAAGCGGTGGTCGCCGATTATGTAGGGCAGACGCCGCTCGGCCGGCTCGAGGAACCCGAGGACATCGCCACGCTGGTGGCCTTCCTCGCCTCGGAGGCCGCGGGCTTCATGACGGGGCAGGGGATCAACGTCACCGGCGGGGTCTACACGACCTGAGTGCGGGCCGGGCGGGGGCTCAGGCCTCCGCCACGATCACCTCGACCTCGGCGGCGCGGAGCCCGTCGGCGAGCTTGCCCCCGGGCGCGCGGTCGGTCACCAGCGCGTCGAACTGGTCGAGCGCTGCGATCTGCACCAGCGCCATCTCGTCGAATTTCGAGGAATCCGCGAGCACCACGCGCCTTGTGGCGCGCGCCATGTAGGCGCGTTTGATCTCGGTATCCTCGATCGAATAGTCGAACACGCCGCTTGTCGAGATCGACGAGATCCCGATAAAGGCAATGTCGAACCAGAGCTTGTTGGCCTGCTCCAGCGCGATCGGGCCGACCATGGATTTCTCGTTCGGGCGCAGCCGCCCCCCCAGCAGGTAGACCTCGGCCTGCGCGTCGAGCGCCGCAATGCGCAGGTTGTTGGTGAACAGGCGGTGCTGCGGGTTGGCGACCAGCAGCCGGCCCAGCTCATAGGTCGTGGTGCCGACATCGAGCGCGGTGATCTGGCCCGGCTGCACCAGCGCCGAGGCCGCCCGCGCGATCCGCGTCTTGGCATCGGTGTGGCGCTGCAGGCGTTCGTCGAAGAACGGCTCGTTCACCGCCGGCGCCTCGCTGTCGGCAGTGGCGATGGCGCCGCCATGCTTGCGCCGCAGGTCGCCACGCTCTTCCAGCTCCACCAGATCGCGGCGCACGGTCATCTCGGAGACGCCGAACGCCTCGGCGAGATCGGCGCAGGACATGAAACCGTTCTCCCGCACCATCTGAGAGATGCGGTCCTTGCGGACATGGCCGATCAGCTTGCCGCGCGGTCTGGACGTCTCGGTCGTCATCGTCTGCCTGCTCCTCCTGCTGGCCCGCCCGCCCCGCCTGGCCGGGCGCTTCGGTCGGCACTGCCCGGCGCGCGACTGGCGCTGAACCGCGCCTCTTGCGCTCCCCCTTGCTCATCCTTGTTGGAAAACGTTCGGCTTTCAACGCGGAGTGACGGGAGATGTGCCTTCCTGATGCTTTTGGGCGACGCGTCTAGCAGCCTCGCCCGGCGTGTCAAACCTCTGCCGCGCGCTTGCGGTGGAAGAACGGCTTCAGCGTCTCGTAGAGGGCGCGGAAATCCTCGTAGCCCGCGGCGTGCAGCGCGGCGGCGTCCGGGTCGGGCTGGTAGACCTCGCCATATTCCACGAGGTTCGAGATGTCCTGCCACTGTGCCGCGCCGGAGGCAACCGCGGCCACCCAGGCCGCGCCCGCGCAGGAGCCGTATGCGTTGCCCAGCACCTGCACCGGGCGCCCGGCCACGTCGGCCATGATCTGCATCCAGACCCGGCTCGCGCTGCCGCCGTCGGAGGCATAGAGCGTGCGCGGGCGGTGTCCGATCTCCTCGAGCACCTCGAGATGGTGGCGGAAGGCATAGGCCACCGCCTCGAGCAGCGCGCGCCAGAGATGGCCACGACTGTGGTTGAGCCCGAGCCCGGTGAAGGTGCCGCGCGCCAGCGGGTCGTGGATCGGGGTCTTTTCCCCGAGGAAATAGGGCAGGCACAGCACGCCGTCGCTGCCCGGAGGCACCTCGGCGGCCAGCCGGTCGAGGGTCACGTGGGGCTTCTCGGCCCCCGGTTCGGGGATTAGCAACGCGGAGAACCAGTTCAGCGCCGATCCCGTCGCCGCCATGCAGCCATTGGGGGCGTAGAGCCCGGGCACGAGGTGGTAGTCGAGGAACAGCCGTGGGTCGGGGCGCACGGCGTCGGAGATCACGATGATGTCGCCGGCGCCGCCGAATTTCAGCAGCACGTCGCCGGGCGCGGTCAGCCCTGCAGCCAGCGCCGAGGCGATGTGATCGGCGGCACCGCCAAAGACCGGCAGGCCGGCGGGCAGCCCGGTGGCCGCGGCTGCCGCCTGCGTCACGCTGCCGATCACGTCATGCGAGGCATGTTTCGGCGGGATCGCCTCGGGGGGCAGGTGGGCGAGCGCCACGAGATCATCGGCGACCGCATGATCCTCGAGGTCGATGAAGCCGGCCTCGAGCGCCCAGTTGTGCTCGACCCCGCGATGGCCGGTCAGGCGCCAGTTGATGAAATCGTAGGAGCCGAACACCGTGGCGATCCGGGCGAAGACCTGCGGCTCGTGCCGCTCGATCCAGCGCAGCTTGGTCGCCACGAGCTGTTGGTTGATGCCGTTGCCGGTGCGGTCGAGAAAGCCCGCCTCGGGGATCTCGGCGGCCAGGTCCTGCACCTCGGCGCCGCAGCGCCCGTCGCTTTGCTGGATCGACGGGCGCAGAAGCGCGCCGTCGGCATCGAGCAGCACCACCGCCGGCAACATGCCGGTGACGCAGAGGCCGCGCAGCGTGGCGCCTTCGGGCAGGGCGGTCATGATCTCGGCCAGCACGGCGCAGGCGTTGGACCACCACTCTTCGGGGTCTTCCTCGGCCCAGCCGTAATGCGGCGACGACAGCGTCACCGGGCGGCTCGCGGTGGCCACGACCTGCGTCGGCACGGCCACCAGCGCGGCGATGGTGCTGGTGGTCCCGATATCGAGCCCGATGACGTAATCGTTTGGCATTGAAGGCCTCTTACAGGCTGTCGACCACGTCCATGAAGCGCTTCACCCGGTCGGCGTCAACCTTGTTCCAGGTGTCGCCATCGACCTTGAAATGAGTGCCGATGACGCAGCCGTCGGCGATCGACATGACCTCGCGCACGTTGTCGATCTTGACGCCGGTATTGGCGAGAAGCGGGGTGTCGGGCACCGCCTCGCGCACCTTGCGCAGGTCCGAGGTTTCCGCCGACTGGCCGGTCAGCGGGCCGGAGACGAGGATCGCGTCGGCCAGCGACGAGAACACCGCGCTCTTGGCGCGCAGCTCGATCGGGCGGCTGTCGATGGAGGAGGCGAACTCGGCGTTGATGTTGAACAACAGCTTGAGATCGTCGCAGCCGAGGTTGCGGCGCAGGCGCAGCGCCTCGCCGGCATTGGGCTCCCAGAGGCCCATGTCAGAGGCGAAGAGCCCGGTGAAGATCTCGCGCGCAAAGCTGGCGCCGGTGGCGTTGGCCATCGCCACGGTGCCCACCGGATCCCACAGGTAGTTGACCCCGAACGGCACTTTCAGCATCGGCTTCACCGCCATCACCACTGCGGTCATCGCGGCCAGCGATTGCGGGCAGGCCTTGAGCTGGTAGGGGCGGTCGTTTTCATTTCCGAACATGATGCAATGCACGCCACCGGCCTGCAGCTTCTCGATGTCCTCGGCGACCTCGTCGATCAGCTTCGCCATGCCGCCATCGGAATCATAGAGCGGCGACCCGGGCAGCGCGCCGATATGGGCCATGGCGATGACGCCCTTCTTGTTGGCCCCGAAGAATTCAAGTGTCATGACTCACTGCCTTTTCCCTGTGGGCCGGGCGCGTTCTGGCCCGGCGGTGCTGTCCTGTCCCGCCCGCCGCCCAGAGGCGCGGTGCGGTTTGCTTGCAAAAGCATCGTGTTGAAACGGTTCTCACAAAAACAAACAAAAACGCAAGAAAATTCGATCATTTTTGTTGCGCGATGCGCTGTGCCGTGGAAACCTTGATGAAAATTCGGGACGACGAACAATGACGCACAGGGTGAACCGCCAGATTTCGGGGGCGACATGAAGGGCCGGCGCGCAAGCGTGGCGATCCGGCACCTGATCCTTGCCGGCTTCTCGGCGAGCATCGCGCTGCCGCTTCTGTGGGTGCTGCGGGTGAGCCTCACCGACAAGCTCACCGCCTACAAGCTGCCGCCCGAGATCGGGCAGGTGGGTCTGCACAACTTCGTCGAGGTGCTCACGCAGTACGATTTCACCCGCTGGTTCGGCAATTCGGTCTTTGTCGCGGTGCTGGCGACGGCGATCTCGCTGCCCGCCGCCGCGATGATGGCCTATGCCACTGCGCGCTTCCGCACCGGGGGCTGGCCGCTGATGATGATGGTTCTGGCGAGCCAGATGATCCCGCCGATCGTGCTGGTGCTGCCGATGTTCCTCGTCTTCACCACCCTGATGCCGGTGCCCGGCATCATCGCGATCACCATCGCGCATGTGGCGATCAACCTGCCGTTCATGGCGTGGATCATGATTTCCTTCTTCGACGAGGACAGCCGCTCGCTGGAAGAGGCGGCGCGCTGCGACGGCGCCACGCGCTGGCAGGCCTTCACCAGGGTGACGATTCCGGTGGCAATGCCCGGCATCATCGCCGCGGGTCTGCTCGGCTTCATCATGAGCTGGAACGAGTTCCTCTACGCGCTGATCCTCGGCAACCACTCGAGCCAGACGCTTGCGGTCGGGCTCGCCTCGCTCGAGACCCATGCAGGGGTCAATATCGCGCCGCTCGCCGCGGCCACGCTTCTGGCGCTGGCGCCGGTGCTGATCTTCCTGCCGTTCCTACAGAAATACCTGATCAAGGGGTTGTCGCTCGGCGCCCTGAAATGACCCGGCAGCAAGACCGGGAGCCCCGTTCAACAAGGAGACACGAGATGAAGACTACCATGCTTACCTCGCTCAGCGCGCTGGCGCTGACCGCCGCCGCGGCGCAGGCCGAGACGGTCAACATCCTGATGGAGGCGGTGCCGGACACCACCTATATCCAGGAGCTTCTGCCCGAGTTCGAAGAGGCCACCGGCATCGACGTGAACCTCGAGGTGGTGAACTACGCCGAGATGCACACCAAGCTGGTGCCGCAGCTTGTCGCCAATTCCGGCAGCTACTCGGCCATCGTGGTGGATTTCTACTGGGTCGGCGAGTTCTTCAAGGCGGGCTGGATGCAGCCGCTCGACGAGCGCATCGCCGCAGACGGCTTCGACACCTCGGTCTACGTGCCCGCGATGATGGATCTCGTGGGGCAGGTCGAGGGCACCACCTACATGCTGCCCTTCTACAACTACGCCATGGGGCTGCTCTACCGCACCGACCTGCTCGAGGACGAGGCCAACAAGGCCGCCTACATGGACGCGTTCGGCACCGAACTGAAAAAGCCCGAGACCTGGGACGAGTATCTCCAGCAGGTGAAGTTCTTCACCAAGGATGGCTCTTACGGCGTGGTGAACCAGGGCCTGCGCCCCGATCCCATCGCGATGGAATGGTCGAACTACCTCTTCGCCAAGGGCGGCGCCTTCATCGACGATGGCTGGCACGCGGTGTTCAACTCGCCCGAGGGTGTGGCGGCGCTTGACGACTACATCACCAACCTCAACGAGTACGGCCCGGTGGGCGCGGCCAGCTTCTCCTTCGACGAGGCGTTCAACGTCTTCAGCCAGGGGCAGGCCTACAGCTACATCACCTACAACTTCTTCCGCGCCGCCGTGGACGATCCCTCGGGCTCGGCTATCGTCGGCAAGGGCGAGATCATGGGCGTGCCGGGCCAGACGCCGGAAGAGGGTGGTTCGCTCAACGGCGCATGGGGCTGGGCGATCCCGAAATCCTCGCCCAATGCCGATGCGGCTTGGGAATTCCTGAAATGGGTCGAAAGCCCGGAGATCGCCAAGAAGCGCGCGCTGCTCGGCGGCTCGCCGACCCGGCTCGACGTGTTCGACGACGCCGAGGTGGTCGCCAAATACCCGCAGACCGCCGACCTGAAGGAGCTGCTGCTGGGATCGCACAACTTCCCGACCTTCACCTACACCCCGCAATTCGTCGAGGTGCTGGGGCGTGAGCTGTCGCTCGCCGTTTCGGGAGAGAAGACCGCGCAGGAAGCGCTCGATACCGCGGCGGCCGAGTTCGACGAGCTCGCCATCAAAGACGGCCGTCAGGAGTAACCCCGCCTCATGGCGCATGCGACGACCATGGAACGAGAGAACCGGCGCTTCGGCTGGCTGCTGACAGCGCCGGGTCTCCTCCTTCTTGCGGCGGTGGTCCTGTTCCCGATCGTCTGGGCTGGGATCACCTCTTTCTACAATTACTCCCTGATCTTCCCCGGCTACGACGATTTTGCCGGGCTGGGGAACTATGCCAAGGCGGCCAATGACGGCGAGTTCCTGCACTCGGCCTGGATCACGCTGCTTTTCGTCGTGGCGGTGGTCGGCATCCAGTTCGTCGCGGGCTTCCTCGTGGCGCTGATGCTGAACGACGCAAGGCGCGGCAAGACGGTCTATTACCTGATCCTGCTCTGCCCGCTGCTGATCAACCCGGTGGTGGTGGGCCTGATGTGGCGGATGATCCTGCACCCGACGCTGGGCATCGTGAACTGGCTTCTGGGCACAATCGGGATCGAGCCGGTCAACTGGCTCGGGGCGCCGGACATGGCGTTCTGGACGGTGGTGCTTGTCGATATCTGGCACCAGGTCTCGTTCATGGTGGTGCTGCTTCTGGCCGGGCTCAGCTCGCTCCCGCCCGAGCCCTACGAGGCGGCACGGATGGACGGGGCGACGGCGTTCCAGCGCTTCTGGCACATCACGCTGCCGATGATGAAGCCGGTCATCGTGGTGACGCTGCTCATTCGCATGATCTTTGCCATCAAGACCTATGACATCATCTACATCATGACCCGCGGCGGCCCCGGCGTGGCCACCGACCTCATCTCCTATTTCATCTATCGGCGCGCCTTCGTGAGCCTCGATCTGGGCGAAGCCTGCGCCATGGCGGCGATGCTTCTCATCGTGATCGCGGGCATGACCGCCGTGCTGTGGCGCTCGATGCGTCAGGTTCAGGACTAAGACGTAATGGCATCCATCCAACTCAACTCCGTTTCGCGCATCTACGGGCAGGGGGCCTCGGCGGTCCACGCGGTCAAGGGCATCGACCTCGAGATCGAGGACGGCGAGTTCATGATCTTCCTCGGCCCCTCGGGCTGTGGCAAGTCCACGACGCTGCGGATGATCGCCGGGCTCGAGCCGATCTCGCAGGGGGATCTGCTGATCGACGGCCAGCGCGTCAACGATGTCGACCCGGCCGAGCGCGACCTTGCCATCGTGTTCCAGAACTACGCGCTTTATCCGCACATGTCGGTGCGGCAGAACATGGCCTTCGGGCTGAAGCTGCGCGGCACCCCGGCACCCGAGATCGACACCCGCATCTCCGGCGTGGCCGAGACGCTGGGCATCCGCCCGCTGCTCGACCGCAAGCCCTCGCAGCTCTCGGGTGGTCAGCGCCAGCGGGTGGCGCTGGGCCGGGCGCTGGTGCGCGAGCCGCGCGCCTTCCTGCTCGACGAGCCGCTGTCGAACCTCGACGCCAAGCTGCGCTCGGTGATGCGCACCGAGCTGATCAAGCTGCACCGCACGCTCGGGACCACGATGATCCACGTCACCCACGATCAGGTCGAGGCGATGACCATGGGCACCCGCATCTGCATCATGCGCGGCGGCGAGATCGTGCAGGTCGGCAAGCCGCAGGATGTTTATCGCGACCCGGCCGACACCTTCGTTGCGGGCTTCCTTGCGACCCCGCCGATGAACCTGATCCCGGCGCGGCTCGAGGCGTCGGGCGAGGCGCTGGTGGTCACCGCGCCGGGGCTGTCTGTGCCGGTGCCCGAGGTCTACCGCGCCGCCTATGCCCCCTATGCCGGGCGCGAGGTGATCTGCGGTATTCGCCCCGAGGATCTGTTCGAATCCCCCGAGGGCGCCGCACCGGCGGCCATCGACACCACCGTCGAGACGGTCGAGTCGCTGGGCCCCGAGACCATTCTGAACGTCCGCCTCGGGCAGGGCGGCGTCGAGCTGGCGGCCCGGCTTCCGGCCGAGGGCGACTGGGAGGTCGCAAGGCCGGTGCGGCTTTATGCCGACACCACGCGGATGCACCTTTTCGATCCCGAAACCACCCGGAAGATCCCGCGCTGACCGATGCTTTACGACGCTGCATTCCTGTCCGCGCTCGAGACCACGCTGCGCGCCGCGCTGCCGCGCTGGGGGCTGGCGCCGGACACGCCGCTGCGGCTGCTGACGGTCTCCGAGAACGCCACGTTCCTCGCCGAACCGCCGGTCGCGCGCATCGTGCTGCGGGTCCAGCGTCCGGGCTACAACTCCGAGGCCGAGATCCGCTCGGAACTGGCCTGGCTCGCAGCGCTGCGGGCCGAGCGGGTGGTGCCGACACCGGCTCCGATCCCGCTGACCGACGGCACGCCGCTGGTGCGCTGCGAGGTCGACGGCCTGCCGATCCTCATCGGCGCCTTCGCCTTCATGCCTGGCCATCCGCCTGACGAGGTCGGAGACCTCGTGCGCTGGTTCGACGATCTCGGCGAGATCACCGCGCGGCTGCACGACCACGCGCGCCGCTGGCCGCGCCCAGAGGGCTTCGTGCGGCGGGTCTGGAACTGGCAGAGCTGTATCGGCCCGGACGCCGACTGGGGCGACTGGCGGGGCGCGATCGGGCTCGAGCCCGAGGGCATCGCGGTGCTCGAGCGCACCGTGACGCGGCTGCGCGCGCTCACCGATGCCTACGGCACCGGGCCGGAGCGCTGGGGGCTCATCCATGCCGACATGAAACCGTCCAACCTGATGGCCGAGGGCGACCGGCTCGGGGTGATCGATTTCGACGATTGCGGCATGGGCTGGTACATGTTCGATTTCGCCGCCTCGGTCAGCCTCTACGAAGCCGACCCGCGCCTCGACGCGCTGCGCGCGGCCTGGCTTGAGGGGTACCGCCGGGTCGGTCGCGTCACCCCCGAGGACGAGGCCATTCTTCCCGCGCTGGTGATGCTGCGCCGCATCCAGCTGACCGCCTGGGTGGCCGGCCATTCCGAGACCCCGTCAGCGCAGCGCGCCGGCGCCGGCTTCACCGCGGGCACCGTCGCGCTCGCCGAGCGCTTTCTCACAGATCACGGATAGAGACATGCCAGAGATCAGCGAAGTCATCGAACTGAACCGCTTCGACGAGACCGCCCCGGTCGACGACCCGGCGCTCGCCGCGGCGCTGGCGCGGCGCAAGGCCACCTTCGGCGCGTCCTCGGTGCTGTTCTACGAAAAGCCGATCCGCATGGCCCGGGCGCGCGGCGCCTGGATGTATGACGAGGAGGGCCGCGGCTATCTCGACCTCTACAACAACGTGCCCTGCGTCGGGCATTCGCACCCGCGCGTGGCCGAGGCGATCGGGCGGCAGGCTGCGGTGCTCAACACCAACACGCGCTACCTCGTCGAGATCGTGCACGACTATGCCGAGCGCCTGCTGGCGGAGTTTCCCGCCGGGCTCGACAATGTCGTGCTGACCTGCACCGGCTCGGAGAGCAACGACCTCGCGCTGCGCATGGCCGAGAGCTTTACCGGCAAGCGCGGGGTGATCGTCACCGAGCTCGCCTATCACGGCAATTCCTCGACCACGACGGCGATCTCGCCGGGCTCGCGCTCGGACCGCTCGGTGCCCGACCACGTGCGCACCGTGCCGCCGCCCGAGGCCTTCCGCAGCGGCGATGCCGATCCCGGCGCCAGTTTTGCCGCCGCCGTGCAGGGGGCCATCGACGATCTCGAGGCGACGGGCCACGGGCTCTCGGCGCTGATCTTCGACACGATCTTTTCCAGCGACGGCGTCTATGCCGCCCCCGAGGGGCTGATCGCGCCCGCCGTCGCGGCGGTGCAGGCGGCGGGCGGGCTGTTCATCGCCGACGAGGTGCAGCCCGGTTTCGGGCGCACCGGCACGTCGATGTGGGGCTTCGGGGCGCATGGCGTCGTGCCCGACATCGTCACCATGGGCAAACCGATGGGCAACGGCTTTCCGATGTCGGGCGCGGTGACGCGGCCCGAGATCCTGACCGAGTTCTGTCGCCGGAATGCCGGCTATTTCAACACCTTCGGAGGCAATCCTGTTGCAGCGGTCGCCGGGCTCGCGGTGCTCGACATCCTGCGCGACGAGGGCCTGCTGGAAAACGCCCGCGTGATGGGAGAGCAGCTTCGGGCCGGGATCCGCGCGCTTCAGGGCGAGGGCTCGATCATCGGCGATGTGCGCGGGGCGGGCCTGTTCCTTGGCGTCGAGATCAGCATCCCGGGCACGCGCACGCCCGATGCCGCCGCGGCCCGCGCGCTGATCAACGGGCTGCGGGATCGCGGCGTCATGGTGGGCGCGACCGGGCCGTTCGGGAACGTGCTCAAGGTGCGCCCGCCGCTCTGCTTCGGCCCGGACGACGCCGCAGTGTTCCTTGGTGCGCTCGAAGAAACCTGTACGGCGCTTGCGCCCGGCTGACGCGCCGCCGATACGTCAAAGCGACGGCTGCTGCGCCGCGCAGCCAGCCGTCGCCTTGCGTGGCGGGAGGCGAGGCGCGCTTGCCTCTGATCGGCGGCGAAGTGGCGCGGCGCCGACTGCCGACACATCGGGAGGGAGATCCGATTTCGCGTCTGCGACAGGCGTTCCAAAGGGCGACACCGGCCATTGAGAAACAGACTGTTCTCAGTAATCTCTTCAAATTTGGCGAGAATGTGGCGTTAATGTCCCTTTAAGGATTATGTGCCTCTCGCTCGCGAACCGAGGCCGATTTCGATCTTTGGGGGCCTCGATGACGCCATTTGTGCTTTTCATGCTTCTGTTTGGCGGGCTGCTTGCCAGCGCGGGCTCTTCCGGAAGCGACGGCAGCGCCGACGGCGTGGATCTGGAACCGGAGATCGACACCGAGGAAGAGGACGGGCAGGAGCTGCTCGGAGCGGACGGTGACGACACCTTCGAGGGCGGTGCCGGAAACGACACGCTCAGCGGTGGCGCGGGTGCCGATGTGCTGACCGGCGGGGCCGGGGACGATCTCTACGATGGCGGCGACGGCAACGACAGGATCGCGGACAATCAGGGCTCCGATACCGCGTCGGGCGGCGCTGGCATCGATCTGATGCGGTTCACCGACGAGGAGCTCGGAGCGCCGGATGTCGTCGATGGCGGTGATGGCATCGATGCGCTCTGGGGCGACGATGGCGATACCCTGACCGGCGGCGCCAATGCCGATCTGTTCATCGTGCCGGTCGGGCAGGAGGGGGCGGAGCCGGTCACCATCACCGATCTCGATTTCACCCGCTTCACCGATCAGGAGGTGCCGGACCGGGTGGTCTTCGTCACGCCCGAAGGCGAGATCATCCCGCGCACTGCCTTCTTCGATGGCACCTATGTCCCGGAGGTGGTGGATCTTCCGGACGGAGAAGGAGCGAGCGTGCTCATCGACGGTCAGGCGGTGCTGAATGTCGAAGGCTACACCGCCGAGGAGCTGCTCTACGACACGATCTGGGTCGGCAACTTCGCCCCGGAGCTGACGGGCTTCTTCGACGGCGACGACGATCTGACCGGCACCGAGGCGGGCGATCAGATTTTCGCGGGCGACGGCACCGACACGATCACCGGCCTCGGCGGTGGCGACTATCTCGACGGTCAGGCGGGCGACGACCTGATCATCGGTGTCGACGGGCCGGGGGCCGAGGCGGTGGGCGACTCGCTGGTCGGCAACGCAGGCGACGACACGCTGCGCGGCGATGAGGGCGACGCGCTGGCCGGTGGTGTGGGCAACGACAGCTACGAGCTGGTGGTGCCGGACGGCGAGGGCGATTTCGAGCCGATGCGCATCTACACCTACGATCTGCAAGGCAACGATGGCGGCCGCGAGACGATCACCCTGGTACGCGCGGACGGCACGCCGCTGACGGCCGTCGAGGCGCTTGCCGGCGGCTCGGTCACCGAGGCCGAAGACGGCAGCGGCGCGGCGCTGGTGTTCAACGGCACGGTGATCGCGGTGGTCGAGGGCTTCGATGCCGAAGATCTCGGCGACCCGAGGAACTGGCTCGGCAATCTCGGGTCGGTCACGCCGGTCGTCACCGCGCTGCCGCTCTCCGACGCCACCGAGGTCACGGTGCTGTCGTCCTCCGGCACCGGCGAGGTCATGGACGAGGCCTATTTCGGCGGCAACATGGTGTTCAGCGTGAACACCATCGACGGCGTGCCGAAAGAGACCTTCGGGCCGGCGGCCGAGGCGCTCGACATCTCGCATCTGCGCTTTCCGGCCGGGCAGGGCGACGCCGGCGATCTCGAGGTGGATGGCGAGGGCTTCCTCAACATCCTTGTCATGGAGCAGGGCGCCGACGGTGAGTGGGACCTGCGCGACGAGGTGGTCGCGGCGCTCGACTGGGCGCGCGAGAACGATGCCCAGCTCACGCTGGTGCTGCCCACCAAGAACTACACCGTGGCCGAATACGAAGAGCTCGACGATGACATCGAGCGCTTCGCCGAGGCGGTGATGCGGGATTACGCCGACGTGGTCGAGGCCTTCGAGATCGGCAACGAGTACTGGAGCATGGGCGAGACCGCCTATGGCTCGAAGGCCGATGTCGCCGCCGGCGCGCTGGCCCGCGGCATGGAGGCGGCGGGGCTCGGGGAAGACGATCAGCCGGCGATCATCGTGCAGATGGCCTCGCCCTTCGCGGGCTCGGAGTACCACGTCTCGGTCGATGACCGGCCCTTCGCGCAACGGGTCGACCTGGCCAACCAGACCATCATCGACCAGCTCGGCGAAGAGGCGCGCGACGCCATCGACGGCGTGGTGGAGCACTACTATTTCGACAAGCAGGTGCTGGACTTCCAGGGCACCACCGGCGAGCTCAACTTCATCAACCGCGATTTCTCGACCTGGGACGAGGCCTTCGACAAGGAGCTCGACCTCTACATCACCGAGTGGAACGTGCGCACCTCGACGACCTCCGAGACCGGGCTGCGCTCGGCCTCGGTGATGCTCGAGATGACCTCGAACATGAGCGATCTCGGCGTCGATGCGGCGCATGTCTGGCCGGTGCAGCACAACACCCCCACCGATCTTGCCGGCAAGCAGCAGGAAGACGTGATCACCGATGCCGAGGGCCGGGTGATCAACACGGTCAACGGCGCGGCGTTCGACCTGATGTCGTCGAGCCTCGTGGGGCTCGAGGCGCTCGACACCGAGCTCTCGCTCGAGGATGGCAGCTTCACCTTTCACGCCTGGCAGAACGAGGACAGCACGGTTGTCTACGTGGCCTCGCGCGCCCTCACGACGATGGATCTCGAGCTCGACCTGTCGGAGCTGGTGCCCGACTACGTCGAGGCCTCGGCGACCAGGATCAGCGCCGACTTCTCGAGCAATTCCAGCGATGGCGTGCATTTCGTGCCGGGCGAAGGCTTCCAGGAAGCGCGCAGCATCCTGATCGACGGCCAGCGCTACTACATCAACGAGAACGACGTGCGCGCCGAGCTCACCGATCTCGAGATCGACGGCACCACCGTGCCGGTCACGCTGCGGCCCTTCGAGGTGATCGAGATCACCTTCGACACCACCGGCATCGAGCCGCCTGACGATGCCGAGGCCGAGGCCGAGGCGCCGGAAGGGCTGACCGTCACCGGCACGACCGGGGCCGACACGCTGACCGGGGGCGATGGTGACGACACGCTCGACGGGCTCGGCGGCGACGACAAGCTCGTGGGCGGCAAGGGCGACGACCGGGTGCTGGGCGGCGAGGGCAACGACCGGCTGCAGGGCTGGGGCGGCGACGACTCGCTGAAGGGCGCCGATGGCGACGACCAGATCTCCGGCAACCAGGGCGATGACACGCTGGTCGGCAGCCTCGGAAACGACACGCTGAACGGGGCCGAGGACGATGACGCGCTCAATGGCATGGTCGGTGACGACAGGCTCGTGGGCGGCAGCGGCGCCGACACGATGACCGGCTGGGCCGGCAGCGACATCTTCGCGCTCGGGGAGGGCGATCTCACGGGCGGCGACGTGGTGACCGATTTCACCCCGGGCGAGGACGTGATCGAGATCGACCTGCCGGGGATCAGCGGCCTCTCCGACGTGAGTTTCGTGGCCGGCGACGACGGCATCACGCTGCGCTTCGGCTCGCAGGGCAGCCTGCTCCTGCAGGGCGATTTGCGCATCGCCGATGTCAACGCGGCACGGAACTTTGTGTTCCTTTAGAGGCGGTAATCCGGGGCTGGGGGGGCCTGCCGGAGATGGCGGGCCCGGGCAGGCCGGCTTGCGTCTGGGCGGGCAGCGAGCGCCCCTAATAGGCAGCGCGTGACGCATCCTTATTCGGCGGTCCCTGCGGAACGTCCCTCATCGGGCGGCTCTTGTCAGCATCTCACCCGCCGGGGGTCGGGGCGAGCTCGACAATCCGTGTCACGATGGCGTCGTGATCCGAGAGTGGCCGGCCTGTTTCGTCGAGCGAGGAGCGGATCTCTGTCGGGCCAAGCGTCAGGCCGCGGGCGAGGAACCAGTCGAGCTTCATCTGACGCTCGGGCCAGCGGGTGATCAGGCTGGGCCGGGTGGTGGGCTGGTCCTCGGGGCCGCCATGGACAGTGAAGCCCGCCTCGCGGGCGGCGTCGAAGAGCCCTTCGGCGCGCCAGTCTCCGCCGGCATGGTTGCCGGTGTTGAGATCGCCGCCGATCAGCACCGGCAGGCCGGGGAAAGCCGCACTCAGCGCGTCGATCAACCCGCGCATCTGTCGCTCGCGATGCACGGCACCGCAGGCGCTTTCGAGATGGGTGGAGACGGCAACGAAGGGCCCGGCGGTCGTCGTGACGGTGGCGCCCACGGCGATGCGCTCGCCCAGTCGCGGCTGTTCTTCATCCGAAAACCATTGCCGCTCGCCACAGAGCCGCAGCGCGAAGGGATCGCGCAGCGCGGTCTTCGCCGCCAGTGCGTTGCCGTGATAGCCGCGCGCGTTGAAGGCGTCCTCGCAGAACTCGTGCTCGATGGGCGAGCCGAGCCCGAGTTCGAGGAATTCCACCGCGTAGGCGTAGGACATGCCGAGCTCACCTGCGATGTCGCGCGTGGTGTTGCGCTGGCCGGTGCGGGCCATGCCGTGATCCATCTCCGACAGCAGAAGCAGCTGACAATCGGCCAGTTTCTGCGCCGAGGCCTCGGGGAAGAGGCAGCGCTCGAGGTTCCACGCGCCCACGGTCAGCGGCAGCGCCAGCGGCGCGGGGGCCGCCGCGCCGCCGGTCTCGATGACGTTCATGCCTGGAACCGTCGCGATATGCGCGTCATGCGCGGCGATGGTCCGGGGCAGGGCGCGCAGGGCCAGATCGGCCGCAGTGGGGACCGGCAGCTCCGAGACGGTCTCGCGGATCATCACGCCGGCACCGCGACGGGCTGCGCCGCGGTCTCGATGCGGCGGCCGCTCTGGGCGTCGAAGAGATGCACGCGCGCGGGCGCGACGCCCAGATGCACGGTCTCGGGCAGGGGCGCTTCGCTGGTGTCGATCATCGCCAGAGCCTGATCGCCCACGTAGCCATGCACGATGCGCTGCGCGCCCAGCTCCTCGACATAATCGACCCGCATCGGCACGCCGCCGGGCGTCAGGCGCAGGTCCTCGGCGCGCAGGCCCAGCGTCACCGGCCCGGCCGCCTGCGCCACCGGCGCCAGCGCGTGGCCTTCGAGCCGAACCTGCCCGTTCTCCACATGGGCATCGAGCAGGCACATCGCGGGCGCGCCGATGAAGGAGGCCACGAAGGTCGAGGCCGGCGCGCGGTAGACCTCGAGCGGCGCGCCGATCTGCTCGACCCGGCCGCCATTGAGCACCACCAGCCGGTCGGCCAGCGTCATCGCCTCGAGCTGGTCGTGGGTGACGTAGAGCGAGGTGGTGCCGAGCCGCCGCTGCAGCTTGCGGATCTCCATCCGCATCGACACGCGCAGCTTGGCGTCGAGGTTCGACAGCGGCTCGTCGAACAGGAAAGCCGAGGGCTGGCGCACGATGGCGCGGCCCATGGCGACACGCTGGCGCTGGCCACCCGAAAGCGCGCGCGGCTTGCGGTCGAGATAGGGGCGCAGCTCGAGCATGCGCGCGGCCTCGGCGACGCGCTCCTCGATCACCGTTTTGCTCTCGCCGCGGTTCTTCAGCCCGTAGGCCATGTTGTCGCGCACGCTCATGTGGGGGTAGAGGGCGTAGTTCTGGAACACCATGGCGATGTCGCGCTCGGCGGGATCGAGCTGGTTGACCAGCCGCTCGCCGATGCGGATCTCGCCCTGGGAGATGGTCTCGAGACCGGCCACCATGCGCAAAAGCGTGGACTTGCCGCAGCCCGAGGGGCCGACCAGAACGATGAACTCGCCATCGCGGATCTCGATATTGACGTCGACCACCGCGGGCTGGGCGCTGCCGCCATAGGTCTTGCCGACATTGGTCAGGGAGAGATGTGCCATTACTTGTCGCTTTCCGTCAGGCCCTTGATGAACATGCGCTGGAAGATCACCACCACCGCAACCGGGGGGACCATCGCCAGCACCGCAAGGGCAAAGGCTTCGTTGTAATCGGGGATCTGGCTGCCGACCCAGACCTGCAGGATCGACTTGATGCCGCGCATGAGCGTGAAGAAGCTCTCATCCGTGGTCATCAGCAGCGGCCAGAGATACTGGTTCCAGCCATAGATGAACATGATGATGAAGATCGCCGACATCATCGTCTTCGACAGCGGCACCAGCACGTCGATGAAGAACTTCACCGGCCCGGCGCCGTCGATGCGCGCCGCCTCGAGCAGCTCGTCGGGCACCGAGCGGAAGAACTGCCGGAAGAAGAAGGTGCCGGTGGCCGAGGCCAGCAGCGGCACGATCAGGCCGGTATAGGTGTTCAGGAGGTGCAGCTCCGACATCACCTGATAGGACGGCATGATGCGCACCTCGAGCGGCAGAAGCAGCGTCGCGAAGATGGCCCAGAAGATCAGCGTGGCAAAGCGGAAGCGGAAATAGACCAGCGCATAGGCCGCCATCATCGAAAGCACGATCTTCCCGACGGCAAAGCCCAGCCCCATGATCATCGAGTTGGTCAGCATCAAGAGCCCGGTCACGTCCCCGGTAAAGCCGCCGCGGCTGGTCAGGACCTTGGTGTAGGTCTCGGCGCCGTGGCGGCCGGGGGTGAGGGCGAGGCCGTTGGAGTGAATGTCGATCGCCGCATGGGTCGAGGACATCAGCGCCATCACCACGGGCGTGCAGAGGAACAGCGCGCCGAGGATCAGGATCAGGTGGTCGAGGGGTTTGATCTTCTGCATGGGCCTACCCGTAATGCACGCGGCGTTCGAGGAAGCGGAACTGCAGCACCGTGAGCAGCGCCACCACCACCATGAGGATCACCGACTGGGCCGAGGAGCCGCCGATGTCGTTGCCTTTGAACCCGTCGAGATAGACCTTGTAGACCAGCGTCATCGGGTTGTTGGCGGGCTTGTCCTTCACGATCACGTCGATGATCGGGAAGGTGTCGAACATCGTGTAGGTGATGTTGATGACCAGCAGGAAGAAGGCGGTGGGCGCGAGCAGCGGCAGGGTGATGTCGCAGAACCGGCGCCAGCCGGATCGCGCGTCGATCAGCGCCGCCTCGCGCACCGAGACCGGGACCGATTGCAGCCCCGACAGGAAGAAGATGAAGTTGTAGGGGATCTGCTTCCAGACCGAGATCACGATCAGCGCGCTGGCGGTGTCCCAGTAGTCGATGCCGACCTTCAGATCATAGCCGAACCATGCCGCCATCTGGGTGAACGGGCCCATATGCATGTCGAAGAACATCATGCCGATGAGGCCCGCCACCGGGGGCGCGATGGCGTAGACCGAGATCAGCAGAGTCTTGTAGGTCTCGGCGCCGCGGATCACCTTGTCGGCCTTGACCGCCAGCAGCAGCCCAAGCCCGAGTGACAGCGCCGTGACCACGACACAGAAAAAGGCGGTGAAGGCGGCGGTCGAGAGATAGCCGCGGCTGGTCAGCGCGTCGGTGTAGTTGTCGAGGCCCACGAAGGTCGCGCCGAAGCCGAACGGGTCTTCGAGGTAGAAGGACGAGGTCACCGCCTGCACCGAGGGCCAGTAGAAGAAGATCGCCACCACTGCGAGCTGCGGCAGCAGGAACATCCACGGCGTCAGCGGGCGGTCGAACTGGACGCGCTTGACGGGGGTGGCGGTCTCACCGGACCACCAGCGGCGGAGCCGGGCAAAGAGCGTGGTCTCGGCCTCGGCGATGGTAAAAGGCGTATCGGTCACGGGCGTGTCCTGGTCGGGGGCGGGGCGCTCGGGCATGGCAGTGGAGCTTGGGCCGGGCGCGGCAATGGAACGGGGGGCCGGGCGCATGGCCCGACCCCCAATTTCGGTCGATGTCGGCTCAGTTCGCGGTCTTGGCGAACCGGGCGAGCAGGGCGTTGCCCTCTTCCTCGATGATCGAGAAGGCCTCATCCACCGACACCTCGTCCGAGAAGATGCGGTTGAACTCGCGCTCCATCACCGAGCGGATCTGCGGATAGAAGCCCATGCGGTAGCCCTTGGACCACTCGCCGCCCGGCAGCATCAGCTGCTGGATGCCGACCTCGGCCACCGGCTGGTCGTCGTAGTAGCCTTCCGACTTGGCCAGCTCGTAGGCCGCTTCGGTGATCGGCACGTAGCCGGTGCTGCGGTGCCAGAAGAACTGGGTCTCGGGCGAGGTCAGGAAGGTGAAGAACTGCGCGGTGCAGGCGTTTTCTTCCTCGGGCTTGCCGGCCATGGCGAAAAGCGCCGCGCCGCCGATGAAGCTTTGGGTGCCGGCGCCTTCGATGGCGTCCCAATAGGGCATGTAGACGGCGTCAAACTCGAACTCGGCCGATTGCTGCAGGCCGCCGAAGCTGCCCGAGGAGCCGATCCACATGGCCGCCTGGCCTTCCTCGAAGGGCTTGAGGTTGTCGGCCCAGCCGGCGCCGTAGAAGCCGTAGAGATCCTCGTCGGCCCAGGCCTTGAGCTTCTCGAACATCATTTTCTGGTTGTCGTCACTGACGAGGATCTCGGTGCCGTCGACGCCGTCGTAACCGTTGTTGTTGGTGGCGAATTGCTGGTTGTTCCGCGACTTGAAGTTCTCAACCATCATCCAGGTCAGCTGCGAGGCGGTCATCGGGATGTAGCCGGCCTCTTTCAGCTTCGGTGCGACCGTTTCGAACTCTTCCCAGGTCTTCGGCGGCGCGACACCGGCCTTCTCGAAGGCTTCGATGTTGTAATACAGGATCGGCGCCGAGGAGTTGAACGGCATGCCGATGAACTTGCCGTCGGCATCGGCGTAGAAGTTGCGCACGCCAGCGATGAAGGCATCGCGGTCGAAGGCTTCGCCTGCGCCGAGGATCAGGTCTTCGGCGGGAACGGTCGCGCCCTTGGCGGCGATGATGGTGGCGGCGCCGGCATCGAACACCTGCAGGATGTTGGGCTGCTCGCCCGAGCGGAAGGCCGCGATGCCCGAGGACAGCGCCTCTTCATAGGTGCCGCGCGAGACCGGGGTCAGGTTACACTGGTCCTGGGCTGCGTTGAACTGCTGGGCGATCTCGTTGATCACTTCGCCGTTGCGGCCACCCATGCCGTGCCACCAGCTGATGTCGGTGGCGGCGAAGGCGGTGGAGGAAGTGAGAGCGAGGGCGATGGCGGTCGATGCCGTCTTGAACATGTCCCTTGTCCTTTCAGGAGGTTGTCTTTGAGGGACCGCTATGCGGGCTATGTGACAGCCAAGCTTAAGGAATGTGAAACTTTCACGTCGCGCCGGACACGCTGCGCTTGTTTGGCGGCGTTGCGGGATCGTCGGAAGGCAACGGCGAACGTGACCGCAACAGCCGGGATGCCACCCGGTGGATCACGGCCGCTGAGCGACGACCGGGCAGGTCGGTAAGGTGTGTTAGGATGCGCGTGCGGCCCTTTCCCTGATCGCGCGGCGGTGCCACCGCCAACTGGCAATCTCAACGGTGAGCCGCTAGCCTGCTCGTGGCCCCGGGTGGCCATCGCTCGAACGGAAGAAGCAATGTCGGTAACCTATGTCGGTATCCAGGCGGTCAATTCGCCGGACTATTTTTTGAAAGTGGCTGAATCCTATCGCAAGGGCGAGATTGTGGTTCCGCTTTTTGGCGGCGACATCAAGCTTCCCGAGCAGATCCAGATTTCTCGCGTTGTGACGCCAAATGCCGATGGCAACTGGTTGCAGGAGGATGTTCGGGGAAACCCGTCGACCGATATTGCGCAGATCTCCTTTTCATCGGGTACGGAAGGTGCTCCGAAAGGGATCGCGATCTCGCACCGTGCCCTGCTGGATGTGGTCGAACGTCTGAACACGTACATGCGCGTGGACGATACCATCCGGGAGTACATCGGAATCCCGGTCTATTTCTCGTTCGGGCTCGCGCGGTGTCGCGCGGTCTGTCAGGCAGGCGGCGCAGCCTATATCCCCTCGAACGGGTTCAAGCTGACGGAGTTTCTCGCCCTTCTGGAGCGCGGCGAGGTCAATGCGCTTTCTGCGGTTCCAACCCTGCTGCGGCTGGTGATCAAGAACGAACGCCGCTTCGCCGAGGCGGGTAAGCGCCTGAAATGGCTCGAGATCGGCAGTCAGTACATCAGCCGGGACGAGAAGGAGGCGCTGAAACGGATTTTTCCGAATGCGGTGATCCTGCTCAATTACGGCCTGACCGAGGCGTCTCGATCCACGTTGCAAATCGTCTCGGAGGACACGGGCGCGGCGCTCGACTCGGTGGGCCGGGCCGAAGGCGACATCGAAGTCGCGCTGACGGACACCGGGCGCATCAAGATCCGGGGACCGAACCTTGCGTCCTATCTGCTGGTGGATGGCGAGCAGCGCCCCCTCACGGATGACGACGGCTGGTTTGTCACCGGCGACGTGGGCGAGATCGTTGACGAGCGGCTGTACTATCGCGGCCGGGCCGATGACATCATCAATTGCGCCGGCAAGAAGATTTCCAGCGAGGTTCTGGAACAGAAGATTCTCAAGGAGGCCGGTGAAAACCTGCCGATCGCCGTCGTGGGCATTCCCGATCCGATGCGCGGAGAGCGGGTCTTTGTGGCCGTCGAGCGCGGCGAAGAGATGCCTCTGGACCGGGTCAGGGAGCTGGCGGAAGGAACGCTGGCAAAGATCGACGCCTCGATCGCGGGAGCGGTCTCGGTCGGCGAGGTCGACGCGCTTCCCAGGACCCACACCAACAAGGTCAAACGCAAGGCGCTGCAAAAGGAGGTGATCGCCCGTCTCGAGGCGACCGGGGCGGCAACGCCGCGGACGAAAGCGGCAGACGATCCGTCTTCGGGCGTGCTGGCTCAGATCGTTCAGGTGTTCGAAGCCCAGTTCCCCGGCGACGACATTTCGCCGGAGGACACGTTCGATGCTCTGGGCGGGACCTCGATGGATTTCATCGAGGTCGATCTGGAGCTCGAAACCATCCTCGGCTCGGCGCCAGGGGACTGGAACCAGATGACCTTGGCGCAGCTTGCGGCGCTCTCGGATCAAGACGCTCTCGATAGCTCCGGAGGCAAGGCCGCAAAGACCTACAAGCTCGATCAGCTCGGCGCGCGCGCCCTGTGCTGTATCCTGGTGGTCTTCGCCCATGTCGTCGGGGATAACCCGCAGGCCGGACTGAGCCTGCCCATGGACCATTGGCTTCACACGCTCAACGAATTCATGGGCTACTTCAAGATGCCCCTGTTCGCGTTTCTGTCGGGCCTGACCTTCCAGACCATCGGCTCTGCCGAGGCGCCGCCAAGGGCTTTCTTCGGCTCTCTGGCGAAGACGATTGTCCTGCCCTCCATCGTGGCGATGGTCTTGTTCGCAATCGCGACCAATTCGCTTGGCGGCAGCTATTCGAATAGCGGGGGCGGCCCCGGGCTCTTCTTCCTGAGCTCCTACGCGCATTTCTGGTTCATCCAGAGCCTGATCGTGATCCTGCTGGTTTCATACGCCTTGCTCTACCTCTTGGGCGATGCCGCGCGCTGGCCGTTGCTCGCCGTTTTGCTGTCCCCGATGATCTTCACCGGGGTCTTCATGACGCCGTTCTTCGCATTGGACGGGGTTGCGGTGCTGGCGCCGTTCTTTGCCTTTGGGCTGGTCTTCGGGCAGAGATCCTATCTCGCCCTGAGCCGGACCGAGGTGATCCTGGTCGCCGTCGCCTCTCTGGCCGCGGCGACCGCAGCCGTGGCCCTGTACGCGTCAGGGCATGTCTTTCTCTACATGCCTCACTGGGGGGCGTTTCTGATCGGCCTGCCGCTGATCATCGCGGTGCTGCTTCTGTCGACGCATCTGAAACTTCTCAAGCCTTTGGCCCCGTTCACGTTCTATATCTTCCTGTTCCACGTCTTCGGAACCTCCGGCGCCAGGAGGGCTTTGGAACGACTGGGCGAAGAGGATCTGACCGTTCATCTGGTGGTCGGAACGCTGGTGGGGGTCGTGGTGCCAGTGTGCATCGCACTCGCGGTTCGGAAACTCAGCCCCGCGAAATTCATCGAAAGGCGGATGTCGCCGCAATGAGATCGCGCCCCCGGTGGGGAGTGCTGAGGGCGGCCCGGCTTCCAGGGCGCAGGTCGCCAGACCCGCATGGGCGGCGCCAGCCTTTCGTAGCGACTTCAATCCCGCTGGAAGACGGCTGGTGCAGGCGTGGTGATTCTCAGCCGGAAGAGGAGGCGCATTACACATAATGCAGCCATGATGTGTTGCGCCTGACAGGCTCCGGTTGCCTTCCGGCGGTCCGTTCTCAATTTGAGAGCAGCGATACGACGGAGGGCCGAGTGTTCGGAGCCTGCGGAAATGGATTTAATTCCAATAGGTTGTTGGTCGCGATCCTCTCTTGTTTGAGGCGGTGTTGCGAATGGGTGACACGCAATTGAATATTGACACCAAGCCGGGATGGCGGAGCATTTAAGTCATTTTCGCGCAAGTTTTAGGCAAAATCTTCGCGAGAAAATGGTTAGTCGGACAATTTCCCCGGGAGGCGCGATTCCGGCGCATGGCTTCGTATTGCCTGGCGTCATCTCGCCCGACCATCTCTCGTTTGGCCCCGCTTGCGCTCGGATGGCGTGTGGACCCGCTGCGATGACAGCGTCTCCACGGCAGGGAGGGTAAGCCATGTCGGATTCTATTTCTTTTGTTGTCGAAGGTGTGGTCGATACGCTGATCACGGTCACCGAGGTGAACGGAGATCTGGTCGTCACGATGGAGGTCCTCGATACCGGGGCGAGCATCGGTGATCTTGGCGGGATTTTTTTCGATATCGCGGATGCCTCTCTGATCGACGGGCTCAGTGTGACCGGCGACGACGTGACCGGCGGGCAGTTCAAGGAAGATGATGTTTCCAATCTCGGCGGCGGCGTGAACGTCAAGGGCCAGCTGGTGCGTCAGGGTGACTTCGACGGCGGTGTCAAATTCGGGACGTCGGGCATCGGCAAGGATGATATCCGGACGACGACGTTCGTTCTGTCCCACGACAGTGTCGATCTGACGCTGGACCTGCTGTCCGAGCAACGCCTCGCACTGCGCTACACGAGTGTGGGGGAAGACGGTGGCACCCGAAACGGATCCGAAAAGATTGGCGGGGTGTTCGATCCGGCCCCGGTGAACGATCCGCCGGTGGCGGAGGACGATGCCGAGACCACCGACGAGGACACCCCGGTCACGATCGCGGTGCTCGGCAATGACAGCGACCCCGAGGGCGATCCGCTGACCGTCACCAGTGCGGGCAACGGCGCCAACGGCACCACCACGGTGAATGGCGACGGCACCATCACCTACACGCCCGATGCCGACTGGAGCGGCACCGACAGCTTCAGCTACGAGATCTCGGACGGCAATGGCGGCACCGACACGGCGACGGTGACGGTGACGGTGGCTCCGGTGAACGACCCGCCGGTGGCGGAGGACGATGCCGAGACCACCGACGAGGACACCCCGGTCACGA
>NZ_JBYNAH010000003.1:54884-57160 GCF_059781815.1 Salipiger sp.
AGATCTCGGACGGCAATGGCGGCACCGACACGGCGACGGTGACGGTGACGGTGGCCCCGGTGAACGACCCGCCGGTGGCGGAGGACGACGGGACCGGAGACCCGGGCGACGACCGGATTGTCGTCGAGTCCGGGGACAGCACCGGGCCGATCTCGATCCTCGCGAACGACAGCGATGTGGACGGCACGCTCGATCCCGCATCGGTGGCGCTGCAGGGGGCGGCGGTCGGCGGGACGGCCACGGTGAACCCGGACGGGACGGTCGATTTCCTGGCCGATGACATCGGTGGCGATACCGTCGATGACAGCGTCAGCGGCGGCTTCCAGTACACCGTCGACGACAATGAGGGCGCGACCAGCAATGTGGCGACGGCCAGTGTCTATGTCATCGACCCGCTGGTCGAGACCGGTGTCGACAGCCAGACCGCGGCCAGCAATGGCCAGCTGATCACGCTGAGCATGTCGAGCGAGGACCGGAGCTACAACGACTCCAGTTTCGTCGATGTCGAGATCACCTTCGGCGCCGTGGTTCAGACGCCGGTCAACGTGTCCTTCGTGATCGACGGGTCGGGCTCTGTGGGGACGACAAACTTCAATCGCGAGCGCATGGCGGTCGCAGCCGTCGTCGAAGAGCTTCGGGACCAGTATGCGGGGATCTACGCCGAGCTCGGCGCCGCGGCGACGGGGCTCGTCGAGGTTCAGCTCGTTCAGTTCGGGCTGCAGGCCAGCCAGGCGACCTACGATCTGTTCGACGCGGCGCTTCTGCCACTCGACGGCTCGTCCTCGATGGTGACCGCATCGCCTCTCGACACCTGGGTTCAGGGCTGGACGAACTATGAAGCCGGCATCGACCTTGCGGTCGATTTCTTCAACGCCCAGAGCGCCAGCGACGAGAACTATCTGCTGATGCTTTCGGATGGTGAGCCAAACCGCGTGGTCGATTACGCCTCGGGCAGCTCGGTCTCGGCCGGCACCCAGGAGGCGATCGACAACCTGATGGGGGTGGCCGGAGCGCACGAGAGCGGGACTGATCCGGCGGACGATGAGCTCGGTCAGCTTGCTCTGCAGAACGTGTCGATCTCGGCGGTCGGGTTCACCGGGGCGACCCAGGCGACCCTCGACCAGATCGACAATACCGGCGGGGCCGAGATCATCGCCGATCCCGCGGATGTGGCCGATGCGTTCGGCGCGAGCCCGCTCTTCCCTGCGGACGTCCTCGAATTCACCTTCGAGGTCAACGGGGTCGATCAGGGATACGACACGGGCGACCTCGTGGATATCGGGGGCGGTGACCTCGGGTTCTCGCTGGCCGATGTCACGGGGCTCAACACAGGGGCCGGCGAGGTGAACACCTTCACAGTCACGGTGGGCTTCGACAGCGACAACGACCTGATCGTGGATGAAACCCGGACGGTGACCAATACCATCGAATGGGTCGATGAAACTGATGTGTTCCTGCTCTAGGATCCTGATCTGAGGAACACAGACAGTGCAGCCGCCGGACCCCACCGGCGGCTGTTCTGCTAGGCGGGGGCGGCCCCCGGGGCCGGTTGGCCGGGCCGCCTTAGAGAACGAAGGTTACATCTTCGAAACTCGCGAGCGTGCTGTTTGCGAAGACGACGCTTACGGCGCCGTCGGTGAAGACCGTGTCGCGGCCGACCTCCGAGAACTGCGCGAGCGCCTCGCTGCGGCTCTGGTAGCCGAAGCCGGTGAGCTCGATTATATCCCACGGGTCGATCTGCAGGACCCGGTCCCGACCGCTGTCGGCGGCGTCGAACACGAAGTGGTCCGCGCGGAAGCTGCCAAGCTGCAGGTCGTCCCCTGCGCCGCCATCGAAGGTATCGCCCTCGACCGACCGCATGAAGGACATGAAGGCGTCTTCGGTGTTGGCGACAAACTCCGGCGCCTGCGCGAAGCCCTGAACCACCGCGGCGCGGCTCATGCCGTCGTCGAGTCTTTGCGTCCAGTTCGAAAGTCCGGTGGCATCCGGCGCGCGGCCCAGCACGTTCTGATAGAGCTGCGTGACAAAGGCCTCGTTGTCGAGCGCGCCGTAGGTGCTCTGGAACTCGGCCGAGGCGACGAAGCCGTTGGCGACCGTCACATACGGGCTGCCGTCCTCGAGCCGGGTCGCCCAGTTCTCGAGCCCGGTCAGGTCCGGCGCGCGGTCGAGCGTTGCCTGGTAAAGGCGGAACGCGTCGTCGAGCCTGTCGGCGATGTTCGTCTCGGCGGCGTCGAACACGAAGTGGTCCGCGCGGAAGCTGCCAAGCTGCAGGTCGT
>NZ_JBYNAH010000411.1:0-1757 GCF_059781815.1 Salipiger sp.
CGAAGGCGGGGATCGAGAGCCGGGCCGAGGGGCTGCGGCGGCTCATCCAGGCGGCAGGCGGGGTGTTCGTTCCGGACGCGCAGATGGCAGCAGAGATGGCGCGCTACAGGGCCTCTCTGCACGAGGTCGGCAATGGGGTCGCGCAGATCGCCAAGCAGATGACTCAGGCCAATCGGCAGGGGCAGGGGGGCGGCTCGGAGTTCACCGAATTGCGGCTTGCGCAGATGCGCGGGCTGGCGCGGTTCATCCTGGATTCTGCTGACGAGATCGATCTGCTCCTGCGCCGTCGTCGCGACGCGATGCAGCTGGAGGCTACGGCCGCGCTGAGGGAGTTTGCCCATGCGGCTGAATGATGCCGTCCATACCGTCACTGGCGAGGTCTTCCGGGACGGCTGGAGCCGAATCCGAGGCTCGATGCAGGGGCTGCATGTCGCCAAGCAGAGCCAGCTTTCGCGCGCGGCAGCAGGGCATCGGCCAGCGGTCTTCAAGGCGATCCGGGGTGGGGGCACGCATACCAAATCGCAGCTGATGAACCAGCTCGATTACCTCACCACCAAGTCCACCCATATCGTGGACAGTAGCGGGTTCCTGGATGGCAAGACGAAGCTCGAGGCGGGTGACATCAAGGACCTGACGGAGCGCTTTGCCAAGCGGTGGGATGCGGGCTTCAAGCCCAGGCTCGGACAGACCACCCACATGCTCATGTCCTTCCCCGTGGGCACGCGTGGGGAGGATGTGCGCGACATTGCGACGGACGTGGCCGAGCGGTTCTTCCAGACCGACGCGGGGCATTTCGACTACATCATCGCGGTGCATGAGGACCGCGATCACCCCCATGCGCATCTGGTGCTGAACCGCCGCTCGCAGGAAGGCGAGTTCTTCTTTCTGGGGCGCAACCACCGCTTCAACTATGACGACTTCCGCCTCGCCATGGTCGAGGAGGCGGAGAAGTACGGCGTGCGGCTGGAAGCCACGCGCCGGGTGGATCGCGGGGTTGTGCATTACCCAGCCCCTACCCGCGAGGTTTATGCGGCGAAAGAAGAGGGTCGCGCACCCCGCGAGCGCGAACGCGTGGGGGCCGACTTGACCCGGACGCTGGCGGAGATCGCCAACACCAGAACCGTCTACCATTCGCTTGCCGTGGAGGCCTCCCGGGAGACCTCCGAGGTCCGCGGGGCCCGCGAAGACATTGCCGCGGCACTCTTCCGCGCGGGCGAGGTGCTGGCGCATGGCGGGCAGGTGGACCGAACAGGAGATGTGTATATGGCCGAGGATCAAAGCTTCGAGGATCTGAGAAGCCTCTATGCGGAAAAGCTCGCGCGGGTGCAGGGCATGATCGCCGAGAAGTCTGACGCGGAACGTCCCGTGCTGGAAAAACGCCTCATCGAGATCCAGACGCAGGTCCAGCACATGCAGCCCTTGGGGCTGCGCTCGGGTTCGCTCTCAGACGCGCCCTCGGAGGGCGGGATCTATTCCGAGGCCAATATTGACGCCAGCCAGCGCGAGCGACTGGCCGAGCCCGATCTGAGATCGCGCATTGACGCGGCACTACACGGCACGGGGATCAGCACATCGGAAGTGGTGGCCCGGATCGAGACGGGCGCCTCAAATGCAGCGCTCGAGCATCAATGGATCGCCAATGATCTCTCCAAAGTGGCTGAGGCGCGCGATCTGAACCTTGAACGCCGCGCCGATCTGGAACAGGCGCGCGATATTCTCAACGATGTGCACGTCGAACTTGGCACGCTTTTGGAGCG
>NZ_JBYNAH010000265.1:0-6555 GCF_059781815.1 Salipiger sp.
GGCGCTGGTCTTTGGTGATCCTGCTGGTTGGGCTGCCGCTTTACATCGTGGCGGCGGTCAGCATCGTCAACGCGCTGGATCGGCCCTCGATCCTGATCGAGCTGCTGGTCTACGTGGCGCTCGGGTTTCTCTGGGCGCTGCCGTTCAAGTTCATCTTCAAGGGCGTCGGCCAGCCCGACCCGGACGCACCGCTGCCCGAAGACAAGCGCTGAGGCGTTTGACAACGCTACCGAAACGCTGAAAGCGCCGCCCGCTCGGGCGGCGCTTTTCGTTCAGGCCATGTCAGACCGGGCACGCGCGGCCCGGTTTTCGCAGCTCTGACAGACCGCTCAAAGCAAAGGGCTCGCCCAACCGGACGAGCCCTCCTGCGTTTTCGTCTGTCAGACGTCCTCAGGACTTCGGACGCTTCGGCGGGTGCATGCCGCCCTGACGGGGCTTTCCGGCACGCGGCCCCTTGGAGGCGCGACCCGTCGGGTCGAAGCGCTGCGAGGTGTCGGCGGCGTTGGCGACGCGCTTGGGCTTGTCGCCCTGCGCCGGACGGGCCGGACGCGCACCGGGTTTGCCGCCAAAGCCCTTGGACGGGCCGTCGCGGCCTTCGCCGGGGCGCTTGGACTTGAAGGGCTTGCCGCCACCGTCCTTGTCGCGCTTCGGTTTCCAGTCCTTGCCGCCGTCGCTTTTCGGACGGTCGCCGCGGGGCTTGTCCCCCCAGGGTTTGTCGCTCTTCGGACGGTCGCCACGCGGCTTGTCACCCCAGGGCTTGTCGCTCTTGGGACGGTCTCCGCGCGGCTTGTCGCCGCGCGGCTTGTCGAACTTCGGCTTGTCGCCGCGGGAGCCGCCCTTGGCACCCCAGGCCTCCCCATCGGGGCGCGGCTTGCGCGCAGGGGCATCGCCCTCCGGGCGCGGCTTGCGCGGGCCATCCTTGCGCGGGCGGTCGTTGCGCGGACCATCGGAGCGCGGGCCGTCGCGGCGCGGCGGGCGGCTGGCGAATTCCGGCGTGCCTTCGACGGCGCGCACGCTCACCCCCTCCTCGAGCACCCCGCCCTCGCCGAGCCCGCCGAGGAAGCCCTCGACCACCGGCTCGGACAGCTCCACGAAGGTCTCGCTGTCCTGCACCCGGATCGCGCCGATGGCCTCCTTGTCGAGCCCGCCGCCGCGGCAGAGCAGGGGCAGCAGCCAGCGCGCCTCGGCACGATCATCGCGACCGACCGACAGCGCCACCCAGCGGCTCGGGCCAAACTCCGCGCGTTCCTTGCGCTCGGGGCGCTCGGGGCGGGCGTCGGGCGAGGAAAGCTCCTCGGGCGCCGAATGGCGGTCACGGTAGAGGCGGAGATAGGCGGCGGCCACGGTCTCGGGCGATTGCTCGGCGAGAAGGCGCGCGGCGAACGCGGCCTCGTCCTCGGTGATCTCGTCGGACCAGGTCGGGTCGGCCAGCAGGCGCTCCTCGTCGCGGCGCAGGATCTCCTCGGCGCTCGGCGCCTCGATCCAGTCGGCGGTGACCTTGGCCCATTTCAGCAGGCGCTCGGCCTTCTTGGTGAGCTTCGGCGGCACCACCAGCGCCGAGATGCCCTTGCGCCCGGCGCGGCCCGTACGGCCCGAGCGGTGCAGCAGGCCTTCGGTGTTCGAGGGCAGCTCGGCGTGGATCACCAGCTCGAGGTTGGGCAGGTCGATGCCGCGCGCGGCGACGTCGGTGGCGACGCAGACCTTGGCGCGGCCGTCGCGCATCGCCTGCAGCGCGTGGCTGCGCTCGGACTGGCTCAGCTCGCCCGACAGGCAGACCACGGCGAAGCCGCGGTTGCTGAAGCGCGCGGTCAGGCGGTTCACCGTGGCGCGGGTGTTGGCGAAGACGATGGCGTTCTGCGCGTCGTGGTAGCGCAGCATGTTGATGATGGCGTTCTCGGCATCGTGCTGGGCGACGCGCAGCGCCTGGTAGGTGATGTCGGCGTGCTGGCTGCGCTCGGAGATCGTGGTGACGCGGACCGCGTCGCGCTGGTAGTGCTGCGCCAGCGTGGCGATCATCGGCGGCACGGTGGCCGAGAACAGCAGCGTGCGGCGGTCTTCCGGCGCCTCGCCGAGCATGAACTCGAGATCCTCGCGGAAGCCGAGGTCGAGCATCTCGTCGGCCTCGTCGAGCACGATGGCGCGCAGCGCGCTCATGTCGAAGGAGCCGCGCTGGATGTGGTCGACCAGACGGCCCGGGGTGCCGACGACGATATGGGCGCCCCGCTCGAGCGCGCGGCGCTCGTCGCGCATGTCCATGCCGCCGACGCAGGAGACGACGCGGGCGCCGGCCTTGGCGTAGAGCCATTCGAGCTCGCGCTTGACCTGGAAGGCCAGCTCGCGGGTCGGCGCCACGATCAGCGCCAGCGGCAGGCCCGCCTCGCCCAGCATGCCGGCCTCGTCGAGCAGGGTCGGCGCGATGGCGAGGCCGAAGCCCACGGTCTTGCCGGAGCCGGTCTGGGCCGAAACCAGCAGGTCGGAGTCCTTGAGGTCGGGATTGGTGACCGCCTCCTGAACGGGGGTCAACGTGTCATAGCCACGCTCTGCGAGCGCATCGGAAAGGGTCTGGATCATTGGGGAGGCCGATCTGCGAGGAAGTGGGACGCGGAACAGGCCGACTCAAGAAGGGCGCATCGCGTCAGGAACGCGCTGCTCTAACGCACTCGGACCCGTTTGTATACGGGTTTCTTGGGACGGCGGGCCCCGCCGCAATGCAGCAGGCACATGGCGGGGCTGTCAAATCAACAAGGGCGCGAGCGTTAACACTCGCCGGTGTTCGCGTTAACGGAGAGGCCCAAGAGAAAATGTCCCGGACGCGAACGGAAAAGAAAGAAAATGACTGACAGCACCGCCGATTTTGAAACGGCGACCCAATCGGGCCAGCCGGCGCTCAACTCTCCCGCCAAGGTTCTGCTTGCGAGCCTCGTCGGGACGACCATCGAGTTCTTTGATTTTTATGTATATGCCACGGCGGCGGTTCTGGTGTTCCCGGCGCTGTTCTTCCCCAACAGCGACCCGACGACCGCGCTTCTGGCGTCTTTCGCGACCTTCTCGATCGCCTTCTTCGCCCGCCCGCTGGGCGCGGTGGTGTTCGGCCATTTCGGCGACCGCATCGGCCGCAAGGCGACCCTCGTGGCAGCGCTGCTGACCATGGGCATCTCGACCGTGGTGATCGGCCTGCTGCCGACCTATGCGCAGATCGGCGTGGTGGCTCCGGCGCTGCTGGCGCTCTGCCGCTTCGGTCAGGGCTTCGGCCTGGGCGGCGAATGGGGCGGCGCGGTGCTGATGGCGACCGAGAACGCCCCTGAGGGCAAGAAGAACTGGTACGGCATGTTCCCGCAGCTCGGCGCGCCGGTGGGCCTGTTCCTGTCGTCGGGCCTGTTCTGGCTGCTGCTGCAGTTCATGCCGGAAGAGACGCTGCTGAGCTGGGGCTGGCGGATCCCGTTCCTCGCCTCCATCGCGCTGATCATCGTCGGGCTCTGGGTGCGGCTCTCGATCACCGAGACGCCGGATTTCCAGAAGGCCATCGACAATGAAGAGCGGGTGGCGGTGCCGGTCATCGAGCTGTTCGCCAACCACAAGATCTCCATCGTGCTTGGCACCTTCGTGGCGCTGGCGACCTTCGTGCTGTTCTATCTCAGCACCGCCTACCTGCTGAGCTACAACGTCAAGGTGGTGCAGATCCCGTTCACCGACGCGCTGGCGATCCAGATCTGGGGCGCGGTGGTCTTCGGCCTGTTCATCCCGGTGGCCGGCCTCACCGCCGAGCGGCTGGGGCGCCGTCAGGTGCTGATCGGCACCACGCTGGCAATTGCCGCCTTCTCCTTCCTCGTGCCGGTGCTGATGGTCGAGAGCGAGGCGCGCATCCTCGGCTTCGTGACGCTCGCCATGGCGCTGATGGGGCTGACCTACGGTCTGATCGGCACCGCGCTGGCCGCCCCCTTCCCGACCCGGGTGCGCTATACCGGCTCGTCGATCACCTTCAACTTCGCCGGCATCGTGGGCGCCTCGCTCGCGCCCTATATCGCGACCTGGCTGCAGAGCACCTACGGGCTGGCCTATGTCGGCTATTACCTGCTGGCGGCGGCGCTGGTGACGCTGGTCTGCATCACGGCGAGCGCCCGCGGCAAGGTCTGAGGCTGAGCCGTCTCACGAGACGCCACCGACTGAAACGAAACGGGGCCGGCAAGACTGCCGGCCCCGTTTTGCGTTTGCAGGGGTCTGGGAAAGCGCGCGGGCCTACTCGCCCTCCTGCTCCAGCCCGTAGCGCTTAAAGAGCGCGCCTTGCGTCATGAAGAACAGGAACACCGCGGCGGTGAGGCCGAAGGTCTTGAAATAGACCCATGTCTCGGTGCTCATGGTCCGCCAGATCACCTCGTTGAGCACTGCCAGCCCGAAGAACAGCGCGGTGACGCGCTTGGTCAGGATCATCCAGCCCTCTTCGCGCAGCGGCATCAGCCCCTCCATCACCTTTCGCAGGTAGCTCTCGCCGCGCAGCAGGCCGATGCCGAGCGCGGTGCCGAAAAGCAGGTAGATCAGCGTCGGCTTCATCTTGAAGAAGCGCTCGTCGTTGAGCCAGACCGAGAGCCCGCCGAAGACCACGATCAGGACGGCGGTGACGATCTGCATCGGGCTCAGGTGGCCGGTGAGCTTCCACAGAGCCGCGGTGCAGACCAGCATCAGCGGGATGAAGCCGGCGGTGACGAGGATGAAGCCCTGGTACTCGGTGCCGCCAATGGTGAAGACGCGGTCCTTCAGCAGCAGGTAGGCCGCGAAGAAGACGAGGATCGGGCCGATCTCGAGCGCCGATTTCAGGAAGGGGTTGATCTGTTTCGCGCTCATGCGGCCTCCGTGCTGTCGCCGCAGAGATAGCCGCTGCCCGCGCCCTTCTCAATGGCAAGCGGCCGGGAACCTGCCGCGATCACGCCGGGTTGTGCCTGAAGATGCAGCGGAGGGGACATGTTCGAGCAGATCATCGACGAATTCACCGGCACCTTCTCGGTGGTGCCGCCCACGGTCGCCTTCGCGCGGCTCGTGGCAGCAATCGTGCTGGCCGCCTGCATCGGCTTCGAGCGCGAGCGGCGCGGCAAGCCGGCGGGGCTGCGCACCCATATCCTCGTCTCGGTGGCGGCCTGCCTCTTCGTCATCCTCGGGCGCGAGCTCGCGGCGATGGAATTCGGGGGCGGCGAGCAGCGCAACGATCCCCTGCGGATGATCGAGGCGGTGACGGCGGGCGTGGCCTTCCTCGCTGCCGGGATCATCTTCACCAGCGGCGGCAAGGTGCGCAACACCACCACCGGCGCCTCGCTCTGGCTCGCGGGCGCGGTGGGCCTTGGTTGCGGCGCGGGTCAGATGCCGCTCGCGGCGATGACGACGCTGATCGTCGTGGTGGTGCTCACCATGGTGCGCGCCTTCGAGACCTGGGCCTGGCCCGACCAGGCGCGCGACGAGTGAGCGCAGCGGTCGCGCTCACCTGATCACAGCGGTTTACGCCGGCGCTTATCCATGTTCGAGACCGGTGAGCGCGGCGGCGAATTCCTCGGGATCGAAGGGCGCGAGATCGTCGATCTGCTCGCCCACCCCGATGGCGTGGATCGGCAGGCCGAACTTGTCCGCCAGCGCCACCAGCACGCCGCCCTTGGCGGTGCCGTCGAGCTTGGTCATCACCAGCCCCGACACATCCGCCACCTGACGGAAAATCTCGACCTGCATCAGCGCGTTCTGACCCGTGGTGGCGTCGAGCACGAGGAGCGTGTTGTGCGGCGCGTCGGGATCCTTTTTGCGGATCACCCGGACGATCTTGGCCAGTTCCTCCATGAGGTCCTGCCGGTTCTGCAGCCGGCCGGCGGTGTCGATCATCAGAAGATCCGCGCCCTCGGCCTGCGCCTTGGTCATGGCGTCGAAGGCGAGGCTCGCCGGGTCCGAACCCTCGGGCGCGGTCAGCACCGGCACCCCGGCGCGCTCGCCCCAGACCTGCAGCTGCTCGACCGCGGCGGCGCGGAAGGTGTCGCCCGCGGCGATCACCACCGACTTGCCGGCGGCGCGGAACTGCGAGGCGAGCTTGCCGATGGTGGTGGTCTTGCCGGAGCCGTTCACGCCGACCACCAGAACCACCTGCGGGGTCTTGGCGTAAAGCGGCAGCGGCTTGGCCACCGGCTCCATGATGCGCGCCACCTCGGAGGCCAGCGCGGCCTTGATCTCCTGCGTCGAGACGCGCTTGCCGAAGCGCCCTTCGGCGATGTTGGCCGAGACCCGCAGCGCGGTGTCGACCCCCATGTCGGAAGCGATCAGCAGCTCTTCGAGGCTTTCGAGCATGTCGTCGTCGAGCACCCGGCGCACCACCGGCGCGCTCGGCGCCTCGCGGCCGAAGAGCCGGCCCAGCAGTCCGGGCTTGGCGCTGGTCGGGGTCTGCGTCGGGGTCTCCTGCGGCGGGGCCACGGGTGTCGGGTCGAGCGGCGCCGGCATCTCGAGCGGCGGGGCGGCGGGGATTTCGGCGGGCGGCGCCGGGATCGGATCGGCGGGCGTAGTCACGTCGGGGCCCGGCGCAGGCGTCTGCAC
>NZ_JBYNAH010000266.1:0-6534 GCF_059781815.1 Salipiger sp.
TCATCGAAGAGGTGACCAAGTTCTTCGGCAAGGAGCCGCACAAGGGTGTGAACCCGGACGAGGTCGTCGCCATGGGTGCCGCCATCCAGGCCGGCGTTCTGCAGGGTGACGTCAAGGACGTGGTTCTGCTCGACGTGACGCCGCTGTCGCTCGGCATCGAGACGCTGGGTGGCGTGTTCACCCGCCTGATCGACCGCAACACCACGATCCCGACCAAGAAGTCGCAGATCTTCTCCACCGCCGAAGACAACCAGTCGGCCGTGACGATCCGCGTCTTCCAGGGTGAGCGCGAGATGGCCGCAGACAACAAGCTGCTCGGCCAGTTCAATCTCGAGCAGATCCCGCCGGCACCGCGCGGCCTGCCGCAGATCGAGGTGACCTTCGACATCGACGCCAACGGCATCGTCTCCGTGTCCGCCAAGGACAAGGGCACGAACAAGGAGCAGAAGATCACCATCCAGGCCTCCGGCGGCCTCTCGGACGACGACATCGAAAAGATGGTCAAGGAAGCCGAGGAGAACGCCGAGAAGGACAAGGAGCGCCGCGAGCTCGTCGAGGCGCGCAACCAGGCCGAGAGCCTCATCCACTCGACCGAGAAGTCGATGGAAGAGCACAGCGACAAGGTCGATCCCACGACCATCGAAGCGATCGAGCTGGCGGTTGCCGCGCTGAAGGAAGACCTCGAGAAGGACGACGTGAAGGCCGACAAGATCAAGGCCGGCATCCAGAACGTCACCGAGGCCGCGATGAAGCTGGGTGAGGCGATCTACAAGGCCCAGGCCGATGCCGGTGACGGCGCGGACGAGCCCCAGGCCGCCGACGACAGCAGCTCGAACGCCGGTGACGACGATATCGTCGATGCCGATTTCGAGGACCTTGGCAACGACAAGCGCAGCTGAGGCCGCGCGTAGGAACAGAGCGGGGGCCGGTCCGGATGCCGGGCCGGCCCCTCTCCGTTCCGGGATACAGGAGGGCATGAATGTCCAAGCGTGACTATTACGACGTGCTCGGTGTCAGCAAAGGTGCCTCCGCGGACGAGATCAAGAAGGGCTTTCGCAAGAAGGCCAAGGAGCTCCACCCCGACCGGAACGCCGACAACCCCGAAGCCGAGAACCTCTTCAAAGAGGCCAACGAGGCCTACGACGTCCTGAAGGATCCGGAGAAGAAGGCCGCCTATGACCGCTTCGGCCACGCCGCCTTCGAGGGCGGCATGGGCGGTGGTGGCGGTCGCCCCGGCGGCGGTTTCCAGGGCCAGGGCGATTTCGCCAGCGCCTTCTCCGACGTGTTCGACGATCTCTTCGGCGACTTCATGGGCGGACGCCAGGGCGGCGGCGGGCGCCAGCGCGCCGCGCGCGGGGCCGACCTGCGCTACAATCTGCGCGTGACGCTCGAGGAGGCCTTCAGCGGCCTGCAGAAGACCATCAACGTGCCCAGTTCGGTGCAATGCGACGAGTGTAACGGCTCGGGCGCCGAAGGCGGCGCCGAGCCGGTGACCTGTCCGACCTGCTCGGGCATGGGCAAGGTCCGCGCGACGCAGGGCTTCTTCACCGTTGAACGCACCTGCCCGACCTGCTCGGGCCTCGGCCAGATCATCAAGAACCCCTGCACCAAGTGTGGCGGTCAGGGCCGCGTCCAGAAGGAGCGCGCGCTGTCGGTCAACATCCCCGCCGGCGTCGAGACCGGAACCCGCATCCGCCTTGCCGGAGAGGGTGAGGCCGGGATGCGCGGCGGGCCTCCGGGCGATCTCTACATCTTCATCGAGGTGAAGAAGCACGAGATCTTCGAGCGCGAGGGCAACGAGTTGCATTGCCGTGTGCCGGTGTCGATGACGACTGCGGCGCTTGGTGGCGACATCGAGGTGCCGACGATCGACGGTGGCCGCAGCCGGGTGAAGATTCCCTCGGGCAGCCAGTCGGGCCGTCAGATGCGCCTGCGCGGCAAGGGCATGCCTGCCCTGCGCGGCGGTGCGGCCGGTGACATGTTCATCGAGCTGGCGGTCGAGACCCCGGTCAACCTGACCGCGCGGCAAAAGGAGCTCCTGCGCGAGTTCGAGGAGCTGAGCGAGGACAACAACCCGGAATCGCACAGCTTCTTCTCCTCGGTCCGCAACTTCTGGGACTCGATGAAGGGGTGATCCCAAGGGCCTGCGCTCCCGGCGCAGCCCCGGCTTGAGCCTGAGGCGCATTGCGCGCGAGGTGCCAAGGCGACATGGAACATTTGTGACAGGGCCCGGGTTCCTTCCCCGGGCCCTTTCTCTATCGCGAGCCGAAACCAATGTTCGACTGGATCACAAACCTCATCGACGGCATGGGCGCCTTCGGGGTCGCGCTGCTGATGTTTCTCGAAAACGTCTTCCCGCCGATCCCCTCCGAGCTGATCATGCCGCTGGCCGGGTTCAACGCCGCGCGCAACACCATGTCGCTGCCTCTGGTGATCCTCGCTGGCAGTGCCGGCTCGCTGGCCGGGGCCTATCTCTGGTACTGGATCGGGCGGCGCATCGGCTTTGAACGGCTCTGCCGCCTGTCGCAGCGCCACGGGCGCTGGCTCTCGGTCTCGCCCGAAGAGTTCGACCGCGCCAATGGCTGGTTCGACCGCCATGGCGGCAGCGCGGTGTTGTTCGGACGCATCATCCCGACCATCCGAACCTTCATCTCCGTCCCCGCGGGCGTGCGGCGGATGCCTCGGGGCTGGTTCCTCGGTCTCAGCGCGCTCGGCACCGTGGCATGGACGTCGGTCCTTACGCTCGCGGGCTACTGGCTCGAGGGCGGCTACGAGGCGGTCAGCGCATGGCTCAACCCCGTGTCCACGATCGTGGTGGCGGCGCTGGTGGGCACCTATCTCTGGCGCGTCGCGACCTATGGCCGCCGGACACGCCGCGAGGAGAGCGATTAACCTCTTTCTAACCATCGCGCGGCAGGCTGGCGCGCATGACGCGCGGACCGCACTTCTCCGACGATCAGGCCTCGCTCTTCGGCGGGGACGAGGCGCCTGAGGCGCCGGTCCCGGGCGGCAAGGCGCTGCCCTCCTACCTGCGCGACCATCGCGCCCGGCTGCGCCAGCGCTTCCGCGAGGGCGGCGCAGAGGCGCTGCCTGATTACGAGATGCTCGAACTGCTGTTGTTCCGCGCGCTCCCGCGGCGCGACGTGAAGCCACTGGCGCGGGCCCTGCTCGACGCCTTCGGCGATTTCAACGGCGTGGTCTCGGCACCGGAGGGCCGGCTGCGCGACGTGAGCGGGGTGGGCGAGTCGGTGATCACCGAACTCAAGCTGGTGGAGGCAGCAGCGCACCGGCTGGCGCGGTCGCGGGTGCTGCAGCGCCCGGTGGTCAGCTCGTGGGATGCGCTGCTCAGCTACTGCCAGACCGCCATGGCGCATCGTGAGACGGAACAGTTCCGGATTCTGTTCCTCGACCGCAAGAACGTGTTGATTGCCGACGAGGCGCAGGCGCAAGGCACGGTGGATCATGTGCCCGTCTACCCGCGCGAGGTGGTGAAGCGCGCGCTCGAGCTGAACGCAAGCGCCCTGATCCTGGTGCACAATCATCCTTCGGGCGATCCGACGCCAAGCGGCGCCGATATCGAAATGACCGAGCAGATCCGCATCGCCGCCGACGTGCTCGGGATCAGCCTGCACGATCACCTGGTGATCGGCCGCTCTCGGGAGCTGAGCTTTCGCGCCGAGGGTCTGCTGTGAGCTCTCGAGGAAAGCCCGCAAGGGCTTGAGGAGAGCCTCCTCCGCCCGTGCGGGCGTCCTCGGTCAGCGCAGCCACACCTCGACACGACGGTTCACCTGACGGCCCCAGACCGTGTCGTCGCAGGCCATCGGCATGGCCTCGCCAAACGCCTCCACCGCAAGCTCCAGCCGCCGCAGATCCGCCGCCTCCGCCGCGCCCAGCACCGCCGCGCGCACCGCTTCCGCGCGATCATAGGCGATCTCCAGATTGGCTTCCGCCGGCCCCTGCGCGTCGGAAAACCCCACGAAGACCAACTCGCGCCCGTCATACTCTCCCGCTTCCAGCGCCCGCGCCAGTTGCTGCACGTTCGAGCGCGACTGCGCGTCGAGCCCCGTCGAGCCCGTCTCGAAGCGGAACGAGGTCGTCAGCCGCCGCATCGGCGCCAGCGTCGCCACCAGCCGCTGCAGACCGACCAGCCCCTGATCGCCCTCGGCCACGATGATGGCATTGGCAAGCCGGTCGCCCTGCTGGGCCAATCCGATCTCTTCGGGCATCTGGTCGACGAAGCCGGCGCGCCGGATCACGATCTGCGCCGGGGCGCTGCGGGTGTAGGCCAGGAACTCTCGCGCCAGCGCCGGCAGGCGGCGCGCCGGAAGATAGAGGAACATCGGCGCGGTGAGCGGATAGTCCTCGGTCTTGATCGCCGCGCGGCGCCCCCGCAGCTCGAACCCGCAGCTGCCGGTCAGGCGCAGCGGCTTGGTGTTGCCGATCTCGGAATAGCTCGCCAGCCCGATCCCCAGCGGATCGCGGGCCACCGCCTCTGCAAGCTCGGCATTGCCACGATGGCGCTCGATCTCGCCCGCCAGCGCGAGCCCGGAAGGGCGCAGCAGCCGGTCCTCGATGCCCTGCGACAGCCCGGACGTTGCGTTGCGCAGGTGCAGCACCACCGGCGCATCTGGCCCGCCAAGGGCGCTCCAGCTCTCGACCTGCCCCGACAGCACCTCTGCCAGCGTCGCCAGCGAGATCGCATCGACCGGGTTGAAGTGGGCCACCACCGGGATCATCGCATCAAGCGCCAGCACCCGGCTGCGGTTGACCTCCGACAGGTCGCCCAGCCCCGCCTCCCGGGCCGCCTCGCGCTCTTCGGGCCGGATCTCGCGCAGGGCCATGACGATATCGGCCTCATCGGCGAGCAGATCGTCGAAGCCGCCATCGGTGCTGGTCAGGTGGAAGTTGAACCGCCCGACGACCCGCGCCTCCTCCGGATCGCTCAGGGTGTAGCGGAAGCGGCCATCGCCCAGCAGCGCCCGCTCGGCGCTGAGCCCGTTGCGCAGGGCGAAGCCCTCGATCAGCGCAGGCATCAGCACCTCGCCGATGGTGGCCGAGCCCGACACCCGCATCTCGGCCACGAAATCGGTGAGCGAGGGGCATCCCGGGCCGTCGCAGAGCACGCCGGAACTGTCGACGGTCAGCTCGCCGTAGCGCGTTTGGATACGGTAGAACTCGCCATCAAAGCCAAGCAGCGTGCCGGTGAGCTCGATCCCGCCATCGCGCGAGCGCAGCGCGACGTCCTGCGCCCAGAGCGGCGCCCCGGCAATGAAAAGTGCGGCGAAGATCGCCGCACGAAGCAGTCCCATGAAGTGACCCCGGTTGCCCGTCAGTTGACAGCGATCTTCAGGTCTTCGATCAGGTTTTTCAACACCAGAAAGTCACCGACGCTGTCGCAGGCCGGCATCTCCAGCGAGAGATCATGCACCCGCAGCCCGGCCTTGCCGCGGAGTTCGAGGGTCTGCGCCTCGACGGCCTTGCCGCAATTGGCATCGGTGAGTTCGGCCTCGACGCTGACCGCGACCTCTCCGGTCTTCTGCGCCGCCCCGGCGGGGAAGCTGTAGATCTCGGCGATGCGCGGGGTCAGGGTGTCGGGATTGCCGAGGCGGGTCAGAAAACCGCCCACGCCCTTGGCGGTGCGGCCCATGTCACCGGCCGAGGCGGCCCAGACATGCCCCTCGGAGAAATACGCGGCGCCGAATTCGCGGGCGTGCAGCTGCAGCCCGCTCTCGCCGCGCCATTGCAGGACAACGCGGTCGTAGAACGGCAGCGCCGGGACCTCGACCACGGCCGTGGCGCCATCGTCATTGTCGAAAGAGGCGATGAAGAGCGCCTTCTGTGCCAGCGCGGGCACATCGACCGAGAGCTGTCCGTCGGGGCCGGTGAACTCGGTGAACATCAGACCCTGATGGTGAATGGTGACCTGTTCCGAGGCGTAGCACGGCGCCTGCAGCGACAGCGCCACCATGGCGCCGGCGCGCGGCTCGGCCTTGAGCCGGACCCGGCAATCGGGGGCGGTGACGTCGGCCGTGCGGTCCTGCGGCGCCTCGGGCAGCGCGGCCACGAGCGCGGCGCCCTGCTCTGCCGCGGCGGGTTCCAGCGTCGCCAGCGCCCCGCCGATCTTCGGTGCCAGCGCGGCTTCGACCGGCAGCTGGGGCATCGCGGCAGAGGAGGTATCGGTGATGCCGCTCACCACGACGCCGGAGCCATCCGCTGGCCCGGCATTGCGCGACAGCGCGCCGCTCTGCATCACGAAGCCGATTGCCAGCGCGGCGCAGACCGTTGCCGCTGCGAGTAGATATGTCTTGAGCCGTGCCATTGCACCCTCCGCTCGTTTTCAACCCGTTCCCTTGTGGAAAATCTATCGCGCTGAAAAGAGGCGCCGGTTGGGCGCAAGGAAGGAGTCAATTCGTCAGGTCCGACACGGTTTTGCCGGACCCGACAGAGATCTTGTGCTCAGGCCAGCTTGCCGTGGCAGTGCTTGAACTTCTTGCCCGAGCCGCAGGGGCAGGCATCGTTCCGGGACGGATTGCC
>NZ_JBYNAH010000267.1:0-6533 GCF_059781815.1 Salipiger sp.
GCCCCGTCTGGCGTCCCGTCAGCGCCTCAGCGCCGCCGGTGAAGGGGCTTTTACGTCCAGCATCCGGGGGCCGCAAGCACTTTCTGCGACGAGATCCGATTTTTTTCGATTTTCGTCCTCCTGCCCCTCCAGATGCCCTTCTGAGGGCGCTGTAGGGCCCACCTGCCCTCCCCCTCCCGTCAGATTTCGCACACCTCCCCCGCTCAGAACGAGCTTCTGTGCGCGCACCCTGCGAAGACCATGGGATTCGCCCCCTCCCCTGCCGCGCGTCGCATCCTGCCCCCCCAAGCATGCTGACTCGCACATGCCGACTCGCAAAGGGGGCGGGCACCGTTCGGCACCCGCCCCCTGCTCTTCTTAGAAAGACGCTCCCGCGTCTCAGACGCGTTCGAGATCGTCGCCGCAGGTCACGCCGCTCACCAGTTGATAGGAGAGCAGGTCGTGGATTGTCGCCGGATCGCGCACCAGCGGGGCGCAGCGCGACGCCAAATCGCGCAGCTCCGCCTCTTCCGGGCGCGCCGCTGCCAGGGCCTCGTCGAGTGTCACCCTGCGCGGGCGCAACACCACCCCCGGCGCGGCCTGCGCCACGATGGGGAGATCGGCGGGCAGCACGGTGCCGATGCGGGGATAGCCGCCGACGGTCTGGCATTCCGCCGTCAAGACATAAGGCACGCCATCGCCGGTCATCTGCAGATCGCCCGGGCCGATCAGGTCGGAGGCCAGCCCCTTGGCGTGATCGGTGGTGAAGCGTGCCTCCGCCGCGAGCTGCACGCCCTGACGGTTGCCGCGCGGGCCGCGGGTGAAGGCGGTGGCGTAGAAGGCCTCGAGCACCTCGGCGTCGAAGAGCGCCGTGTGCGGGCCGTCGATCACCCGGATCGTGCCGCCCTCGAAGCGATTGTCAGAGGCAAGCCCGTGCGCCGGGCGCTCCGGGGCTGGATCGTCAGTGCAGGGCAGCGTGTCGCCCGCGCTGAGCGTGCTGCCGATGCCAATGGTCAGGTGGGTGGCGCGGCTCTCGAGCCAGGGCTCGGAGGCGATGCCGCCCGCGGGCGTCAGATAGCCGTAAACCCCGGCGCCGGCGCCGTTGATGCGCAGCACCTGACCCGGCGCGATCAGATGCGTGGCGTTCCAGCGCAGCGCCTCCTCATCCAGCGTGGCGCTCATTGGCGCGCCGGTGAGGGCCACGCGGGTCGGGGCATCGAAGGTGAACTGGCCGCCGGCGCCGGCCATCTCGATGGCGGCGAGCGGTGCGCGGGCCCCAAGCAGCGCCGCGGCCTCGAGCAGCGCGCGCCGGTCCATGGCGCCGCCACGGGACAGCCCCTGCGCGAGATGGCCGGGGCGGCCCATGTCCTGCACGGTGAGGATTCCGTCGGCGCGTTTGACGGTGAGCGTGGTCATCGCAGCACCTCCAGTTTTGCGCCGCCCATGCGGTCGGGATCGTCCCCGAGGCGGGCGATCTCGTCGGCGGAGGCTTTCGCGAAGCGGATGGCGTCGCCGCCCTGCAATGGCATCGGCTCGGCGCGCGCGGGTACGAAGGTGCGGAAGGCGGCACGGCCGACCTGTTGCCAGCCGGTGGCCGACTCGGCGCCGAAGAGCACGAACTGACGCACCGCGACCACCAGCGCGCCGGCGGGCACCGAAGGGTTGAGCTCGGACATACGCGGCAGGTTCCAGTGCTCCGGCATCAAGCCGATATAGGGCTGGCCGGGGGCGAAGCCGATGGTCAGCACGCGCAGGTCGGCGGCGCAGATCTCGTCCACCGCCGCCGTCTCGGAGAGCCCCGCCGCCTGCGCCGCCTGCGCCAGCTGCGGGCCATCCTCCTCACCGAAGGAGACCGGGATGGTCCAGCGACGCGCGGGATCAGGCATCTCAAGCGGGCCGGAGGCGATCTCGCGGGCCATGCCCTGCAAAAGCGCCAGCAGCGCGGCCCGGTCGGTGGCGGGCTCGAAGCGCACCAGCACCGAGACCAGCGCGGCGGCGATCTCGACCACGCCCTCCGGCGCGGTCTCTTCTATACGGGTCGCGAAACGCCGGGCCGCGGTCATCGCGGCGGGCTCCGGCGTCAGCGCGAAGCGCACGAGGTAGCCATCGAGACCGACGGGCAGTACCTCGGCGTCGAGGGGGCGCGTGTCGGTCATGGCGCTCACGCGGTCAGCCGCTCGGCGATGGCGAAGAGCGCGGCATCCGCCCCCTTCACGCCGGCCAGCATGGTCATCGAGAAGGCCGGCGCGAGCCCCGGTGTCGGCATCGCCAGCGCGCAGCCATCGACGAGGTTCACCAGCGAGGTGTTGCGCAGCATCTCCATGTTGAGCCGGTCGAACTCGGCCTCGACCTCGGCGATGCGCGGCGGCAGGCGCATGAGCGTCGGCGCGACCAGCGCGTCGAGCCCCTCCATCGCGGCGTTGAACCCTGCCACAATTGCGGCGCGCTTCTCGTAGGCCTCTTTGATCTCGGCCTCAGAGAGCGTCTCGGCGAAGCGGATGCGCGACAGCACGCGCGGATCGCCGATCTCTTCCAGTCGCGCGAGGTCACCCGCGTAGATCCGGTGCGCCTCGACCGCGACGATGATCTTGTTGAGACCGGCGGAGGCGCCGATGCCCGACATCTCGACCGGCACCAGCTCGTGCCCCCTCTCCATAAGCCGCGCCTTCTCGGCCTCGTAGAGCGCCGCGACCTCGGGCGAGAGCCCGTCGGTGAAGGCGCCGGCGGGGATCGCGAGGCGCAGGGTCTCGGGGACGGAGGCGGCGAGCCCCTGCCCCGCCATGACCTCGGCCAGCGCGCGGGTGAGCGCGAGAGACGCGCCCATCGGGCCCGGCACATCATATGTGGGCGCGAGCGGATGGACACCCGCATCGTCAATCAGCCCCTGGCTCGGCTTGAAGCCCCAGATGCCGTTGGCCGCCGCGGGGATGCGCAGCGAGCCGCCGGTGTCGGTGCCGATGGCACCGTCGGTGAGCCCCAGCCCGACGCAGACCGCCGCGCCCGAGCTCGAGCCCCCGGGCATGACGCCCGGCACGAGCGCCGAGGAGGGCGTGCCGTGATGCGGGTTGAGGCCGACGCCGGAATAGGCGAATTCCGACATCGAGCTGCGCCCGAACATCAGCGCGCCGGCCTGCTTCAGCTTTGCCACCGATGGGCAATCGGCCGCGGCCGGGGCGCGCTCGGCCAGCAGGCGCGAGCCGGCGCCCGTCACTTCGCCCGCCTCGTCATAGAGATCCTTGACCGAGACCAGCGTGCCGAAGAGCGGCAGCGCCTCGCCCGCATCCTTGCGGGCCTGCAGTGCCTGCGCCTCGGCGCGGATGCGCTCGGGCGAGAAGGCTGTGAAGATGGCGCGGCGCTCGGCCTGCGGCAGCGCCTCAGCGCGGGCGATAGCGGCCTCGACCTTGCTCAGGAATTCCGTGCTCATGCGACCTCCGGCAGGGTGCGGGTCTCGTATTCATGGGTGATGCTGCGCCCGGTCTTCGGGTCGCGCATCTGCATGCGGAACTTCGCCGCCGGGCGCACGCCGCCCTTGGCACCGAAGGTGCCGCAGAGCATCGCCACGGGGCCGTCCTTGGCCAGCTCCGACAGCCGGCTGCCGGCGATCAGCTCGGCCAGCGGGCGGATCGAGGCGATGGTCCCGGACTGGTAGGACACCCAGTCGCCGCCCTCCTCGATCCAGCTCTCGAGCTCGATCTCTTCCAGCCGGTCCGCGATCTCGTCCCAAGCCCAGAGCTCGAGCGCGCAGGGCTTGGCGCAGACCTGCTTCGACATCGCCACCGAATGCGCCTCGAGGGCGCGGTCGGTGTGATCCGAGGCGAGCCCGAGGTAGCGCTTGCCCCCCGCCTCGACGATCAGCGGCTCGACCTCGCCCGAAGACGCTCCGCCCACCGCCTCGATCAGCGGCGCGTCGGTCAGCAGCGGCGCCGAGACTCTATAGTAAAGCGGCGTGTCCGAGGGCGCGGGCACGCCCAGCTCGGCAAGCTCGGCGATGTGATGCGCGATGGCGTCGGCGTCACGGCCGGTCCAGCCGGCAACGATCAGGTGTTTCAGGTCGAGCGGAAGCGGCGCGCCGTCGGCGCGGAAGGAAAGGGTCATCTTGTGAACTCCTGTCAGAGGATGGAGGGCAGCCAGAGCGCAAGCGCCGGCGCCGCGATCAGCAGGGCGACCATGCAGAGCATGACCAGCACATAGGGAATGACCCCGAGGATCACCTCGTTCATCGAGCCCTTGGCGCGGGCGCTCTGCACCACGAAGAGGTTGAGGCCCACCGGCGGGGTGATCAGCGCCATCTCGATCAGCACGATCATCAGCACGCCGAACCACACCTTGTCATAGCCGAGGCCCGCGATGATCGGCACGATGATCGGGATCGTCGCGACCATGAGCGACAGCGTCTCGATGAAGAAGCCGAGGACAAGGTAGAGCAGCACCACGAGCAGCAGCGTGCCGAGCGGCGACAGGCCGGTGTTCTCGAGCAGCTCGGTCAGCGCCCGCCCCAGCCCCGCCGAGGTCATGGCGAAGTTGAGGAAATAGGCGCCGGCGATCACCAGCATGATCATCGCCGAGATCCGGATGGTGCCGTGCAGCGCCTCGGCGATGGTGGCAAGCCCCAGCCCGTTGCCGAGCGTGACGGCGATCAGCGCCGCGATCACCACACCGATGGCGGCGGATTCGGTGGGGGTTGCCCAACCGGCGTAGATCGAGCCGATGACCACCACGAAAAGGATGATGATCGGCACCAGCTGCACCAGGCTCGCCAGACGCTCGCCCCAGGTGAAGCTGCGCGACGGGCCGCCAAGCGCGGGCCGCGCCTTGCAGATCAGCGCCGTGACCACGACGAAGGCCAGCGCCATCAGCAGGCCGGGGATCAGGCCGGCGGAGAACAGCTGCGGGATCGAGGTCTCGGTCAGGAAGCCGTAGACGATCAGGTTGATCGAGGGCGGGATCAGGATGCCCAGCGTGCCGCCGGCGGCGATGGCCCCCGAGAACAGCTTGGGATCGTATTTCAGCTTCTCCGCCTGCGGCATGGCGACGGTGGCCACGGTGGCGGCGGTCGCCACCGACGAACCGGAAGTGGCCGAGAACATCGTCGCGGTGGCGATGTTGGCGTGGATCAGCCCGCCGGGCAGCCAGCTCAGCCACTTGTCGAGCGCGGCATAGGTGCGCGCGGCGACACCGCCACGCACGAGGATCTCACCCAGAAGAACGAAGAGCGGCACGGCGATCAGTGTCGAGGAGGAGGAAGACGACCAGACGACCTGCCCCAGCCCGCGCAGCAGCGGGAAGGCGGAATACATCTCGCCCACCCCGATTCCGAGGATGAAGAGCACGATCCCCACCGGGATCGACAGGGCCATGAGCCCGAGAAGAGAAGCGGCAACCGTCCAGATCATTGGTCAAGCTCCGAGCCGAGGCCGATGGTGTTGGCAAGCTCCGCCCGCTTGCCGCGTGCGAAATAGGCGATGCCGATGAGGCTCAGCGCCGTGGCGCTCAGGGCGAACCACGCCCAGCCGGCAAACCAGATGCCCTGCGGGATCCAGAGCGGCGTCTCGAGCGGGGTATTGGCCCGCGAGCCGCGCTCGATGGTCTTTTGCAGCACCGGCCAGCAGTGATAGGCGATGAGCAGCACCACGCCGTTGGTGACGATCATCGCGAAGATGTCCATCAGCCCCTGCCCGGTGGCATTCAGCTTCTGCCGGACAAGATCGATGCGCACATGGGCGCGGTCGAGCAGCGCACAGGACAGGCCCCAGCTTGCCACCGCGGCCATGACGTAGCCCGAGATCTCGTCGGAGCCGCCAAGCGAGCCCCAGCCGGTCTTGCGCCCGATCACGTCGATCAGGACAAAGAGGACGGTGCCCACCAGCGCCACGCCGAGAACCAGCGCCACGAGGCGGTTGGCGCGCCGCAGCGCGCCTTCCAGTGTTTCGATGCGGCTCACGCTGGCGCCCCTTATTCCGAAACCGGAACGGTCACGCCGACGGTGGCGCCGACGGTGTCGTTCCAGCGGGTCGCCCACTCGGCCCCGGCGCGCTCGGCCCATTCGGGCAGCACTTCGGTCTCGAGCGCTTCGCGCGCGGTGGCCATGTCCTCTTCCGAGGCCTCGACCAGCGTCATCGACGCGGCGTCGCCCGAGGTACACTCGCCCTGCCCGGTCAGGCAGGCGATGTCGTTCTCGAGGCCACCCTGCGCCGCGGCCCAGGCCTTGGCTTCGAGCCCTTCGGCCACGGCGGCCTTCAGGCTCGCCTGATCTTCCGCCGAGAGGCCATCATAAGCATCGCCGTTCATCGCGATCACGACCGGGTCCCAGCCGCCCAGCGGCAGGGTCAGGAGGTGGTCGGAGACCTCCCACCAGCCGGCGGAGTAGCCCGAGCCGGCACCGGTCACGGCGCAGTCGATCACGCCCCGCTGCAGCGAGCCCGGCACTTCCGAGAAGGCGATGTTGACGCCCTCGGCGCCCAGCGCCTCGAGCAGCTTGGTGGTCAGGCGGCCCGCCCCGCGCACCTTCTTGCCCTCGAGATCGGCGAGCGAGCCGATCTCGCCCTTGCAGAAGA
>NZ_JBYNAH010000268.1:0-6484 GCF_059781815.1 Salipiger sp.
AAGACGATCGACACGGCGCGGCCTCAGACCAGGCCCTTGCCGGCATCCGAGCCCTGCCGCGCGCGGCGGCGGCCCATCAGCCAGACGGTCAGCAGGAAGGCTCCGATGACGACCAGCGAGAAGGCGGTGGTCAGCGTGCCCAGCGCAAAGATCACCGGCGTGGTGACGTTGGTCGTCATCCCGAAGATCTCGAGCGGCAGGGTGTTGTAGCTGCCGGCGGTGAGCAGCGTGCGGGCGAACTCGTCGTAGCTCAGCGTGAAGCCGAACAGCGCGACGCCGATCAGCGAGGGCGCGATGATCGGCAGCACCACGTGGCGGATGGTCTGCCAGGCGCTGGCGCCCTGGTCGCGGGCGGCCTCCTCGAAGGATTTGTCGAAACGGTTGAACACGGCGAACATGATCAGCAGGCCGAAGGGCAGCGTCCAGGTGAGCTGCGAGCCGAAGCCGGAGCTCGCCCAGTGCACCTTGAGCCCGGCCTGGGAGAAGATCAGCCCGACGCCGAGCGAGACGAGGATCGACGGAATCACCAGCGAGGTGATGATCAGGTAGAACAGCACCGCCGAGCCGGCAAAGCGCTTGCGGAAGGCGAGCCCACCGCTCACCGAGACCACCACGGTCGTCACCATGACCATGAGGCCAAGCACGAAGCTGCGCCGGAACGAGCCCCAGATATCGCCCACCGCCTGCTCCTGGAACAGGTCGCGGAACCAGTGCAGCGAGGTGCCCTGCATCGGGAAGGTCAGGCCACCTTGCGGACCCTGGAAGCTCAGGATCGCGATGGTGATGGTGGGGCCGTAGAGGAACAGGATGAAAAGCGCGAAGAACGCGGCGAGGATATAGAAGGACCGGGGGCGACGTTCCATCTCAGAGCTCCTTCCGGATGTCGACGAAGCGCAACAGGATGCCGATCACCAAGAGCACGGTGATCAGCAGCACCACCGCCGTGGCCGCCGCCGAGGGGTATTGCAGCAGGCCGATATCGTTCGAGATCAGCCGGCCCACATTGGCCGATTGCGAACCCGACATGAAGCGCACGGTGATGAAGTCGCCCATCACCAGCGTGATGACGAAGATCGTGCCGATCATGATGCCGGGCTTGGTCAGCGGCACGATCACGTGCCAGAGCGTCTGCCAGCCGCTGGCGCCGGCGTCGTACGAGGCCTCGATCAGCGAGCGGTCGATGCGCATCATGGTGTTGAAGATCGGCACCACCATGAACAGCGTGTAGAGGTGCACGAACGCGAGGATGACGCTGAAATCGCTGAACAGCAGCCATTCCAGCGGCTCGTCGATCACCCCCCAGGAGATCAGCGTCGAATTGGCGATGCCGTTGCGCCCGAGAAACGGGATCCACGAGATCATGCGGATGATGTTGGAGGTCCAGAACGGGATCGTACACAGCAGGAAGAGCGCGATCTGCCAAGTCAGGCTGCGCACGTGGAAGGCCAGGAAATAGGCCACGGTGAAGCCGATGAGCAGCGTCAGCGCCCAGGTGATGAGGGCGTATTTGAAGGTGTTGACGAAGACCTTGTAGGTCACCGGCGAGCTGAACAAGAATTCGTAATTGTCGAACTGGAAGGCCGGGTAGATCGAGTACTCGGTCGCGCCCCAGAAGCTGACGATGACGATCATGATGATCGGCAGGACGAGGAAAGCGCCCAGCACCAGCGCCAGCGGTGCGGCCTGCAGCCAGGCCACCAGCCCGGCGGGCAGCCTGCGTCCGGCGCGGGCGGCGGGGGCCGCGGAAGGGGCGGTGGGGGTGTCGGTCTCAGCCGTCATGACGCGTGTCCGATGGGTCAAAGGGCCCCGGCCGGAAAGGGAGGACGGCCGGGGCAAGTCGTTGCTTGGGATGGATCAGGAGGAGATGAACTCGTTCCACTTGCGAACCATGTACTGGTTCTCGTCCATCACGGCGTTCCAGCAGGCGACCGAGCCCATGCGGTCGTAGAACGAGCCGCCGTCGCGGGTCTCGCCGGCCTGCGCCAGCACGTCGCCGAAGGGCGAGGTGATCTCGCCGGTGGCTTCCTTGCCCTCGAACCAGTAGCCCCATTCGTTGTCGGACATGAACTCCTTCGAGGTCTCCGGAACCGCCGAGTAGTAACCCTGACGCATCAGGAAGCCGCCGACCCAGCCGGAGAGGTACCAGTTGATGTATTCATAGGCCGCATCGAGCTCCATGCCCGAGAGCGACTTCGACAGGCCGATGCCGCCGCCCCAGGAGCGGTAGCCCTCTTCCAGCGGCTGGTAGACGCAGGGAATGCCGCGCGACTTGACCGCGGTGATTGCCGGCGACCACATCGACTGGATCACCACCTCGCCCGAGGCCATCAGGTTGACGCTCTCGTCGAAGGTCTTCCAGAAGGCGCGGAACTGGCCGTTCTGCTTGGCCTCGGTGAAGATCGCGAAGGTGGCGTCGATCTCCTCGCGGGTCATGTTGCCCTTGTCGCCATACTGGATCTCGCCCATCGACTCGCAGACCATGGCCATGTCCATGATGCCGATCGAGGAGATGTCGAGGATCGAGGCCTTGCCCTTGAACTCGGGGTTCAGCAGCTCGGACCAGTTGCTGATCGGACGGCCGATGAGGTCGGGGCGGATGCCCAGCGTGTCGGCGTTGTAGATCGTCGGGATCAGGGTCATCCACTGGGTCGGCTCATCGGCGAAGGTGGTGGCACCCTGCTCCGGCACGAAGCCCACGGTGTGCGGCGCGGTGCCCTGCGCGATGGTCGATTCCGGCGTCAGCTTGCCGTCCTTGAAGATGCCGACGATCTTGTCGTAGTTGGCGATCTTCGAGGTATCCATTGCCTGCAGGTTGCCGGTCGGCCAGACCTTCTTGCAGATCCAGTACTCGATATCGGCGATGTCGAAGCTGTCGGGCTGGGTGGCCGCGCGCTGGGTCACGCTGTCGGAATCGAGCGCCGTCATCTCGAGCGTGAAGCCAAGCTCTTCCTTCACCTTCTGCGCCACCTCGTTGAGGTTCGACACGCCGGTGCCGAACTGGCGCAGGGTGATGTTCTTGGTCTCCTGGCCCCAGACCATCGGAGCCGGCAGCGCCGAGGCGGCAAGTGCGGCACCGCCGGTCTTGAGCAGCGAGCGCCGCGAGTAGCGAACCTTGGAAATCGTGGTCATGTTTCAGTCTCCCTGTTTTATTATGACCTTGTTCTTCAGGCCGAAAGCGCATGCGCAGATTGCGCATCCCACGCGAGGCCGATGGCCTCGCCTGTTTCTTTCGGAGCCCCGAAGAATTCCTTGTCGGTGAGCAGGACGGTGACCTCCTGCTCGCCGGCGACCATCGCCGTCAGTGCGACATGGGTGCCCTGGTACTCGATCGAGGTGATCTGGCCCGACAGCTTTGCCGTGCCCGCCTCGGTGAGCGTGATTGCGTCCGAGCGCAGCGCCACCTTGCCCTCGGGCAGCGCGATGACGTTGTGCGCGCCGATGAACTTCGCCACGAAGGCGGTGCGCGGCGCGTCGAAGATCTCGCGCGCGGGGCCCGCCTGCTCGATCACCGCGTTGTTCATCACCACGATCTCGTCGGCCAGCGCCAGCGCCTCGTCCTGCCCGTGGGTGACGTGGATGAAGGTGATGCCGGTCTCGCGCTGGAGCTTCTTGAGCTCGGCGCGCATGCGGATGCGCAGGAACGGGTCGAGCGCCGAGAGCGGCTCGTCGAGAAGCAGCACCTGCGGCTCGGTGATCAGCGCGCGGGCCAGCGCCACGCGCTGCTGCTGACCGCCCGAAAGCTGCGCCGGGAGCCGGTCGCCGAGCTTGGCCATGTCGACCAGCTCGAGCATCTCCATCGCGCGGGTGCGGCGCTTGGTGGCGTCGACGCCCTTCATCTTGAGGCTGAACGAGACGTTGTCGGCGACGCTGAGATGCGGAAACAACGCGTAGCTCTGGAACATCATCGCGGTGCCGCGCTTGGCCGGCGGCAGGTAGGATACATCGCGCCCGTCAAGCACGATCGAGCCTTCGGAGACCGACTCGTGCCCGGCGATCATCCGCAGCGTCGTCGACTTGCCGCAGCCCGACGGCCCCAGCAGACATGCATAGGAGCCGTTGCGGAAGTGATGGTTGATGGCCTTCACCGCGACGGTCTCGCCGTAGCGCTTGGTGACGTTGACGAGTTTGAGATCCGACTTCATGGGCACTCCCCTGTTGCACCGAGCCTGTGCCATCGCGCGCCCTCCGCCCAAGACTCTTCCGACCACGCACCGACCGGAAACCGCGAATGCCAAAATCTTCGCCCAATGCGCGAAGACATTGTCTAAAATTTCGGCTTATTTTGTATACAATTCTGTTCTCAATCCTCACCCCTTGCAGTTCGCCGGCCCGCACACAACGATCCGACTCACGGAGAACGAGTGTGACAAAGCAGACCAAAAGCGCGACCGGACGCAGCCGGGCCGAGGACATCGCCGACCGGCTTCGGGAGGCCATCCATGGCCACCGCCTGACCCCCGGCACCAAGCTCAGCGAGGACGAGGTGGGCGGCATCTTCGATGTCAGCCGCACCACGACGCGGGCGGCGTTGCAGATGCTCGCGCATGAGCAGCTCGTGAGCATCGAGCCCAACCGCGGCGCCTTTGTCGCCAGCCCCAGCATCCGCGAGGCGCGCGAGGTGTTCGAGGCCCGCGCCCTGCTCGAGCCGCGCACCGCGCGCTCGGCCGCGGAACGCGCCACGCCCGCCGACATCGCGCTGCTGCGCGAGCATATCGATGCCGAGCACGCCGCCATGCGCGAGGGCGACAGCGGCCGCGCGCTGATGCTGTCGGGCGAATTCCACATCCAGATCGCCAAGATCGCCGATCAGGACACCATCGAGGATTTTATCCGGCAGCTGATCTCGCGCTCATCTCTGGTCATCGCGCTCTACTGGCGGCGGCAGAACGCGTTGTGCGAAAGCCACGCCCATGACGCGCTGATCGAGGCGCTGGCCCGCGGCGATGGCGTTTCGGCGGAAGAACTGATGTCCAGTCACCTCGTCGACCTGCTGTCGCTGCTCGATCTGCGCCAGACGCCTCCGGGCTCACTCTCACTGAAGGATGCGCTTGCATGAGCGTCACGCACCGCCGCATGACCGCCGCCGATCTCAGCCTCGTGCTCGACTGGGCCGCCGCCGAGGGCTGGAACCCCGGGCTCGACGACACCGCCCCGTTCCACGCCGCCGACCCGGACGGCTTCTTCATCGCCGTCGAGGACGAAAAGATCCTCGCCGCGATCTCGGTGGTCAACCACACCGATGATTATGCCTTCCTCGGCCTCTACATCTGCGCCCCCGAGGCGCGCGGGCGGGGCATCGCCTACGAGCTCTGGCAGACCGCCATGGCCCATGCGGGCGAGCGCACCGTCGGGCTCGACGGGGTGCCCGAGCAGCAGGAAAACTACATCAAGAGCGGCTTCGAGCTGGTCGGCTCGACCGTGCGCCACACCGGCCCGCTGAGCCAAGGCCCTGCCGCCGACACCCGCCCTGCCAATGCCGCCGATATCGGCCGGATGATCGAGCTCGAGGCGGTGGCCTCAGGGGTCGCCAAGCCGCGTTTCCTGACCCAGTGGTTCCGCCCCACCCCGACCCGGCACGGCTTCATCAGTGCCGACGGCACCGGCATGGTCGTGGTCCGCGAATGCCGCGACGGCTACAAGATCGGCCCGCTGGTGGCGCGCTCGGACGTGCAGGCGCGCAACCTGCTGCAGGCCGCCGCCACGATCACGGGCGCGGCCCCCGTCTCGATCGACGTGCCCGCCTCGGACCGCACGCTCACCGGCATCTGCCGCGAGCTGGGCCTTGCCGCAGGCTTCGAGACCGCGCGCATGTATCGCGGCGCGCCTGTCTTCGGGGCCGACCTGCTCTACGCCGTGGCGACGCTCGAGCTGGGCTGACACCCGCGCCGCCGTCGGCGACCGAAAGGAAACAGACGCGCGCAATTATTACCCTTGCCTCTACGGAAGACAGGGTCATCTTCTTGTAGATCGTTTCCGTCGTCCTCATCATGCGGCCATGACCCCTCAGCTCGACCTTCCCCCGGCGCTGCACGACTACATCAAGAAGTCAGGCGTCGCGCTTGCCATGTCCGCCGTCGGAGGCGATGCGCCGCTGCTCGTGGTGAACAAGGCGTTCTGCGAGCTGACCGGCTATTCCGAGGACGAGGTCGTGGGCCACAACTGCCGTTTCCTTCAGGGCCCCGATACCACCGAGGCCGCGCGGCAGCCGCTGCACGACTTCGTGCATGGTAAGGGCGAGGACAGCGGGCGGTTTCCGATCCTGAATTATCGCAAGGACGGAAGCGCCTTTCATAACTACGTTTTTATGTCACGGTTAAAAGACACCAAGGGACAGCCTCAGTTTATCTTGGCCTCGCAGTTCGACATGACCACTGCCCTGAAACGCTCGCAGATCTCGCTCAACGACGAGAAATTGCAGGATGCGCTTTCGGACGTTGGCCAGATCGGACGGGACTTCGGTCTCGCCATGATGGGCTCCGCAGGT